>NZ_JBAJNR010000002.1:0-272157 GCF_036881695.1 Corynebacterium sp. Marseille-Q4381
GCATGTGTTAAGCACGCCGCCAGCGTTCATCCTGAGCCAGGATCAAACTCTCCACAAAAACATTTCAGTAAAAGAAACCGAGCCGTGAAAAGCCCAAACCCAACCAAAACAAAACCACCCAACAAAAAACGTTGGACTGGCAATCCTTTGAAAAAACGTTGGCCATGTATCCGACGAGGAAAAACCACAACCAACAAAAAATAGTGAAACCATCACACGTCCCACCGTCCAACAGCACCACCCAAAGAAAAAGCAGCACTGCCACCGGCACACACCACAACAAAAAATCATGGCGCACACGCACAACAATCACACCAAACAAAAAAGTATTGGCACACTATCGAGTTCTCAAACAACACACGCACACCCGCTTCGGAACTTTCTAAGCCCCTCGGCTGCGGTAGCTCGCATCACGTTACTGGGAATGTTTTTTCCTGTCAACCCGGCGTTCATTGCCCGGTTTCTCGGAGTTCATGTCCCCGTAACCTCTATGCTCTTATTTTCGTTCCTCCCTGTTCGGAAGCAACGGGAGAAGATATAACCATGCAATGAGAATGTCAGCAAATCACCAGCTCACGCCGCCTAGTGGTAGGTCGCGATCGGCCCGTGCGGCCCGTCGATCACTTGCACCGGCGTATTGAAGATCTCGGTGAGCAAGTCGTCTCGCATGATCTGCGCCGGGGTGCCGAAGGCGGCGATGGCGCCGTCTTTCGCCGCGCAGATGTAGTCGGCGTAGCGCGCCGCAAAGTTGATGTCGTGCAGGACGATGACGATGGTTCGCCCCAGTTCCGTCGCCGCTGAGCGCAAGTGCTGCATCATCTCCACACTGTGGGCGATGTCGAGGTTGTTCAACGGCTCGTCGAGAAGCACATGCTCCGTTTCCTGGCACAGCACCATCGCGACGTAAGCGCGTTGGCGCTGCCCGCCGGAGAGCTGGTCGAGGAACCGGCCTTCCAGCGCGTTCAGACCCAGAAAGTCGATGTACTTGGAAATGATCTCCTCGTCCTCATCCGTGAGGCGCCCGCCCGAGTACGGGAACCGCCCGAAACCGACGAGCTGGCGCACCGTCAACCTGGTCACGAAGTGGTTCTCCTGGCGCAGGATGGAGATGACCTTGGCTAGGTCCTTGTTCTTCGCCTGCGTCACGTCGGTGCCGCCGATCGACACCGTGCCGGAATCTACCGCGAGCAGTCGGCCGATCATGGTGAGCAACGTTGACTTACCGGCCCCGTTCGGCCCAACGAGGGCAGTGATACCCCCGGTGGGAATCTCGAGATTGACGGGTCCGATGGCAACGTCGCTGCTGTAGTCCTTGCGGACGTCTTTAAGCGTAATCACAAGCGCCCCTTCCTTAAGATGACCACGAGGAACGTGATCCCGCCGACGAGTTCGATGATGATGGAGACCACGCCCTGCGCGTAGAAGATGTGGTTCATGACGAAGTACGCGGCCGTCAACACGCAGTACCCCAGAAGCGCCGCCATCGGGAAGATGAAGCGGTGGTCGTAGGTGTCAGTGAACTGGTACGCCAACGTTGCGACGAGGAACCCGAGGAACGTCATCGGGCCAACCAGCGCGGTCGAGATGGCCATGAGCACCGCGACCAGCACAAGGGTGTAGATCGAGTGCCAGCGGAAGTTCACCCCGAGGTTGACTGCGGCGTCGCGCCCGAGCCCCATCACGTTAAGCCGCTGCGCGTTCAGACTGAGCAGCACGACAGCGACCGCGACAAGCGGGATCGCCACCGGGTAGTAATCCGGGTTAGCGTTATTCACCGAGCCGAACAGGCGCGCGGTGAGCACGTCGAACTCGCTCGGTGTGAGCATCCGTTGCATGAAGGTGGACACGCTGGCCAGCCCCCCGCCGATCACGATGCCGACCAGCAGCATCGCGTGCATGTTGGCTTGGTTGTCGGTTAGAAGCCACGAGTACAGCAGCAGGCTGAGCCCCACCATGACCGCGATCTGGAAGAGGAACATTTCCAGCGAGCGAGCGTTGATCAGCCCCGACGCCCCGAAGAAGAACACCGTCGCGGTGTGAATGGTGATGTAGAGGGACTCGAAGCCCATGATCGACGGCGTGAGGATGCGGTTGTTGGTGACGGTTTGGAAGGCGACCGTCGCAAAGGCTTGGCTCACTGCCACAATGGCCATCGCAAGCACAGATGCTAATCGACGCTGCGCAATCAGCCAGTACGCCCGAGTCCCAAACTCCACCGGGTTCTTGTACGCCAGCAACCCGAACGTGGCGCCGGCTGCAACAAGAGCCAGCAACGCCAGCACCATCCAGTACCGCCGCCTGCTCGTCGCGGACTCGAACGCCCCTACTGCCCTGTTAGCCACGTCGCGTCTGCCTCACAATCAGCGCAACAAACACGACGGCGCCAACCACGCCGAGGATGACGGAGACCGGCATCTCGAAGGGCGCGATGATGGTACGCCCGAGGATGTCGCACACGGTGACAATCATGACGCCGAGCAGGCAGACCCACGGCAGGTTCGACCGCAGGTCGTCGCCGCGCAGCATGCTCACAATGTTCGGCACGATCAGCCCCAGGAAGGGCAGGTTGCCGACGACCACGGTCACGACACCCGCTGCCACCGCCACGAGCGCCGTGCCGACCAGCACGATGCGGTCGTAATTCAGCCCGATCGTGGTGGCGATGTCTTCGCCCAGCCCGGCAGCGGTCAACCGGTCCGCGTACACGAACACGATGACGGCGACGACCGCGACCACCCACAGCACCTCGTACTGCCCCTTGATAACCGAGGTGAACGAGCCGGCAAACCAGATGCCGAGCGACTGCAGCATGTCGAACTGCAACGCCAAAAACGTGGATACCGAGCTGACCACCGCCCCGAGCATGATGCCCACAATCGGCACGATCAAGCTGGAGCGCAGCGTTACCCGGCGCAGGAACGCGAAGAAGATCATCGTGCCGACGAAGGCGAACGCGACCGCCATGAGCATGCGCGTCATGATCGTGCCGTTGGGAAACAGCACGTACGACATCAAGAGCCCAAGCCCCGCCCACTCGGTGGTGCCCGTGGTGGTCGGCTCGACGAAGCGGTTCTGCGTCAACATCTGCATGATCAGTCCGCACATTGCCATTGCGGCGCCCGCGAGCACCAGCGCGATGGTGCGCGGCACTCGGGTGGTTGCGAACATCTCCCAGCCGTCGTCGGAGCCCAAGATGTCGTACTGGCCGACGGCGAGCGAGAGAGCTAGCAGTGCAAAAACGACGACCACGGCAAGCCCGAACTTCCAACTCAGAAGCGGGGGGCGGGTGGTCGTCATCGTTTCCGGCATCGTGGTCTTACGTTAGCGCACCGCGAGGTGCGGTTACTTTGCGGCCTCAAACATGTCGGCGAGCTGGTTGAGGATCTCCGTGTAGGTGAGGATGGACTCGTTGGTGTAGGTATCTTTCGGCGCGATGTAGATGTGGTTCTCCTTCACCGCGTCGACGTTCTTTAGCGCGGCGGAATCGCTGATGACCGACAGCGCCTCCGGCGAGCCCTCGTCAGACTTGGTGCCCGCGTCGCGGTCGAGCACGAGCAGCCAGTTCGGGTTTGCCGCGGCAATCGCCTCGACGGAGATGTCGTCGCCCTGGTGGTCGTCGGACGCGTCTTGCACCTCAAGCGCCGGCGTGAAGCCGATGAGGTCGAACAGCGGGCCCCACGTGCGGCCCTTGCCCGGCGCGACGTAGCCGATCTCGCCGCCGGAGACAATGGTCGCCATGACGGTCTGCTCGGGGTTGTACGCGTTTCGCGCGCGCTGCACAGCCTTGGTGAAGTCGCCGACGACCTGCTCAGCCTCGGCCTGCTTGCCAAAGACCTCGCCCAGCTCGAGCGTCTGGCGGATCAGTTCCTTGTCAAAGTCTTCGTTCTCGCGCGGCTCGAAGTCGAGCAAGACAGCGTCCGGCACCAGTTTCTGGATGTCCTCGTCGTACTTCTCGAAGCGCTGCCCCGAGACGATCACGTCCGGGTCGACGGCGACGATGGCCTCCAGGTTCGGCTCGCGGTGGTTGCCGATGTCAACGATGGAGTCATCATCCGAAATACCCGGGATCGTGGTGGGAACCAGCGCGCGGGCAGCTGCGACTGGCTTAACGCCCCACGCGTCGAGCAGCTCAAAGGAGCGGTTATCCAGGGCAACGACGCGCTTCGGCGGGGTCGGCACGGTCTTCTCGCCGTAGTTGTCGGTCACCGTCACGGTGTCAACGGCGCTGTCTGCGCTCGTAGCGGCGCTGCCTGCGCTGGTAGCGGCCGAAGTCGCAGCAGTCTCGCTCGACGGCGTGTTGGAATCGAGTGCCGGCTCAGCGTTCGAGCAGGACGCGATAGTGAGTGACGAAGCTGCCGCGAGGGCGATAAGCGCAGTGCGCGAAACACGGAACATGTTGGTTCCTCTCCTAATATGGCCTGACGTTGGTCGAATACGTTCATCAACGTATTGCACCCATCTTAAGTAAGGCAAACCTTCGCTTTGTTAGAGGGTGCTTAGAAGGGGGTGCCCGATAAGGCTGAAACGCGGTACGATTGTTGTTGACATATCACCAACTGTCTGGAGTGATCCCACATGAAAGCTTTCGGGTTCTTGAGTTTCGGCCACTACACCTTCGGTGGCCAGCGTGGCCCGTCCGCAACGGAGATGGCTGCGATCCACCTCGACATCGCCAAAGCAGCTGATGAGATCGGGGTGAACAACGCGTCATTCCGAGTCCACCACTTCGTGCCGCAGGCCTCCGCCCCGATGCCGCTGTTGGGCGCCGTCGCCGCCACGACACAACGCATCGAGGTGGGCACCGGCGTGATCGATATGCGCTACGAAAACCCGCTCTACCTCGCAGAGGAAGCCGCCTCGCTCTACCAGCTTGCCGGCGGTCGCGTGGCCCTCGGCGTGTCGCGGGGCGCCCCGGAAGTGGCAGAGCGCGGCTGGGAGGCATTCGGGTACAAAGGCGAGGCCGCAAACGGTGCCGACGTGGCGCGCAGCCATCTCGAGGCGTTCATGGCGGCAGTCGACGGCCGCGGCTTTGCCACCGCCGCCCCCTTAGAGCGCCAGTACCCCAACATGTTCCAGCCCGGCTCTAGGCTCCCGGTCTTCCCGCTCGCGCCCGAGCTGCGTCAACACATCTTCTACGGCTCCGGCACGCACTCGTCCGCCGAGCAGACCGCCAAAGACGGCCTCAACCTGATGTCCTCCACCTTGGTCTCCGAAACCACCGCCCAAACCTTGGGCGAGATCCAAGCGGACCAGATCAGCCGCTACCGCGCCGCGTGGAAGGATGCGGGCCACGACTGGACCCCGCGCGTGTCGGTCTCGCGCTCCATCTTCCCCATCGTGGACGGCACCGACGCGCAAATGTTCGGCATGCACGCTTCCGGCTCCGACCACGTGGGCATGCTTCCCGACGTCGGCGCATCCACCTTCGGTCGCACCTACGCCGCCGAGCCCGACGCATTGATCGAGCAGCTCAAGGCTGACCCGGCCGTCATGGCCGCCGACACCTTGCTCATCACCATCCCCACTGGGATGGGTGTGGACGTCAACGTCAAGATTTTGGAGAACTTTGCCACGCACGTGGCGCCCGAGCTTGGGTGGCAGCCGAACACTGCAGGACCGGTCACCGGGTACACCATCGATTAACACCCATGCACAAAGCAGGAAACCCGCCGGCCGTAACGACCAGCGGGTTTTCCTCTCAGTGGAGCCGCCGGGAATTGAACCCGGGTCCTTCACCACCGCGCCAGGGCTTCTCCGTGCGCAGTTCGCACAACGTCTCTGCTCGGCCCTCCGGATCAGGCAAACATGTCCGGATGACGGGCCCAGTCAGTGAAAAGTGTCCCTTCCAAGACCCCACTGACAGGGCCGGAAGGCGAGTCCCCTAAGTCGACGCCAGGTACCGGAGCGGGGACATCCCCGGCCTGACGGACACGCAGGTCGCTTGCTCTATTTCTTAGGCAGCGAGGGCGTAGTCACGCTGAGAGTTCTTCTCTGCGTTTATTGATTGCAGCGACGCTTACGGTGGTCTCCTGCCTGCACCGGCACGCTTCCCCTGGCTGAGTAGATGAAGTCGAAACCAAATCGACCCCGTCAACTACGAAGAAAACGTAGGAGTGAAAACCTTAATGCACCCCCGCGTTTTACACAAGGCCTCCACTTAAATACCGCTCGGGCGCACGCGCAGGAACTCCACGACAGCGTCTGGCCCCGCATCAACGGCCAAGCGAGCAGCCTTTGCCACGTTCACCGCATCCATCTTCGGGCGGTCGTCGTCGCCAGCAAGCATGTCGGTGTCGGTGCGTCCCGGATGGAGCGAGGTGACGCGGACCTTGCCCGCCTCCTCAAGCTGGAGTGACTCGGTGAACCCGCGGAGGGCGAATTTTGAGGCGCAGTACGCGGAGTTGGCCTCGATCCCGTGGAAGCCGGCACCGGAGTTGATGGTGATGATGAGGCCGTGGGAGCGTCGTAAAGCAGGAAGCAGCTCCTTGACCAGGGTGACTGGGGCTGCGACGTTTACCTCGAAAGTCTCCCGCCACTGCTCCTCGGTGAGTTCCTCGAGCGGGCCCTTGTGCAGCACGCCAGCGGCGAGGACGAGGACATCGAGCTGCTCGACCTTGCGCGCGGCCGCGGTCAGCGCCGCGGTGTCGGTCAAGTCGACCTCGAACGGCTCGGCGCTCGGCAGCGCGGCCACCACCTCGGAGGCGTCGGACGAGGCACCAGCGTAAATGTGGTGATCCTTGCCCAACTCCTCAGCGATAGCGCGTCCGATGCCGCGGGAAGCTCCGGTGACAAGTGCGGTTTGCTGTGGCTTCGTCATGCCACCCACCGTACGTGCGCAACGCGGCGCGGGTAGCTACGCCTTGATGCCCTTGAGCTTGCGACCGAGATCGCGGGTGATCTCTCGGTCTTCGGTGCGTCGCTTGATGTCGCGACGCTTGTCGTAATCCTGCTTACCTTGGGCGAGTCCCAGCTCCACCTTGGCGCGGCCGTCTTTCAGGTAGAGCGACAGCGGCACGAGGGTGCGGTTGCCGGCGCGAAGCTTGCCCTCGAGCGTGTCGATCTCGCGGCGGTGCATCAAAAGCTTGCGGGTACGACGCGGCGGGTGGTTCGTCCAGTGCCCCTTCGAGTACTCGGGGATGTGCATGTTGCGCAGCCACACTTCGCCGTTGTCGATGGTCGCGAACGCTTCGACGAGGGAAACCTTGCCCTCGCGTAGGGCCTTAATTTCGGTGCCCTGCAGCACAATGCCGGTCTCCCAGCTATCCAAGATGGTGTAGTCATGGCGAGCCTTCCGGTTCGTCGCGAGGACGCCGGAGTTGCTCGTCTGTCTCTTCTTCTTGGCCATAGGGGAGCTAACTGTACTACGCGCCCCACACCAGCACCAGTTCCGCAGCGAGGTGACGCCGGCGTGTACCGCCTACTTCCGTACGTAGGATCGCAGCGCGACTTGGGCTGCAAGCCCGCCGACAATGACAGCCGCGAGCCCGACCAGCGGCATGACTGACCACACCGCCGAATCCGGAACGTGCGCGATCAGCTGGGACGCGTAAAGGTCACCCAGCATCGAATCCACCACCGAGCGTTTGCCCACCAGCAGCAGCACCATGCCCAGCAGCGCGCCAAGTGCCACCGAAATCACGGCCTCGATCACGAACGGCGCTTGCGTGTACCAGCGCGACGCACCGACCATGCGCATGATGCCGATCTGCTCTCGGCGGTTGAAGGCGGCCAGCTGCACCATGTTGACGATAAGGAAAATCGCCGCCAAGCCCTGCGCGCCGGCAACAATCCAGGTGACGTTGCGGAACGTGTCCATGGTGTTCGCGGCCTCGCGCACGGTATCCGCCTGATCAGTAATTACAGTCACCTGCGGCAGCGTGGCGATCTCACTGATCGGCGCCGGGTCGGACGGATCCTTCAGCCTCACGTGCAACGCGGCCGGCAGTGCCTCCGGGCTGGTCTCGCGGACAAGGTCCGGCTCGGAATCTTCGAAGAGCTCCACAAACCGTTCGTAGGATTGCTGGCGGGATCTAAACGTCACCTGCTCCACGCGATCGTCGGCTTGGAGGGTGTCCCGCACCTCCCGGCAGGCCTCCGACGAGCAATCGGTGTCATTCGCCGAGATCTCCTCGTCGAGCTCCACCATCACTTCGACGCGATCTAAGTACAACGACTTTGTCTCCGCGGTTGCTTTTGAGATCAGGATGCCGGCACCCAGCAGGGTCAGCGTCAGCGCGGTGGTGATGATCAGCGCAATCGTCATCGTAATGTTGCGCCCGAGGCCTCGCAGGCCCTCGCGGAAGATAAATCCCCAGTTCATCTAGCTCCTCCCGTACACGCCGTTTTGCTCGTCGCGCACCAGTTTGCCCAGGTCCAGCTCCATCACGCGGCGACGCATGTCGTTCACGGCGCGCGCGTTGTGCGTGGACATGACCACGGTCGCACCAAGGCGGTTAATGCGCGAAAGCAGACCCATAATCTCGTCCGCGGTCGAGGGATCCAGGTTGCCCGTCGGCTCGTCGGCCAGCACCAGTGGCGGTTTGTTCACGAATGCTCGGGCGATAGCGACACGCTGCTGCTCACCTCCGGAGAGCTCGTGGGGCATTCTTTTGCTTTTCGACGCCAACCCCACCAATTCCAGCGCCTCCGGCACAAGCTTGTCGATTCGCTGCTGCGACTTGCCGATCACCTGCAGCGCAAAGGCAACGTTGTCGTACACGTTGAGCCGCGGCAGCAGCCGGAAGTCCTGGAACACGTACCCGATGGACTGGCGCAGTTTGTTCACGTCCTTGCCTTTCAGGGCGTTGACGTGGAAGTCGTTGAACCAGATGTCGCCCGACGTGACGTTCTCTTCCCGGATCATCAGCTGCAGAAACGTCGACTTGCCCGACCCGGACGGCCCGATGAGGAACACGAACTCGTCGTCTGCGATGTCGAAGGTCACGTCATCGAGCGCGGGACGCGTCGATGTCGGATAAACCTTGCTTACGTGGTCGAATCGAATCACGGGCCACACATTACCTGTTACTGGTGTGACAGGAGAAGTGTTCTGTGCAAATACGAAAGAGCTTGGCCCCGCGAGGGGGTCAAGCCCTTTTTTGCTTCACGCTCACCGCTTACGCGGCCGGCGCGATTAGTCGTTGACGTAGAGGTACTGCTTGTTCACAAACTCGTCGAGCGCGAACACGGACAGCTCGCGGCCGAAGCCGGAGCGCTTCACGCCACCGAACGGCAGCACTGCAGAGAAGTACTGGCCAAGGTTCACGTGGATCATGCCCGTCTCGATCTGGTCCGCGACCTTGATGGCGCGGTCGACGTCGTCGGAGAAGACAGCGCCGCCGAGACCCTGGTAGGAGTTGTTCGCCAGCTCAATAGCCTCCTCCTCGGAGGAAACCTTGTAGATCTCCGCGACCGGGCCGAAGAACTCCTCGTAGTAGGGCTCCGAACCGACCGGCAGGTCAGTCAGCACAGCCGGGGAGAAGTAAGCAGAGGTCTCGTCCATCTCGCCGCCGGTGCGAAGGTTCGCACCCGCTGCCACGGAACGCTTCACCTGATCGTCCAGGATCTCTGCCGCGCGGCGCGAGGACATCGGGAAGTACTCGTTCTCGCCCGGGTTGGACGGGTCACCCTTCTTGTAGGACTCGGCGATGGCGACCATCTCGTCGACGAACTGGTCGTAGATGTCCTCCATGACGATGATGCGCTTGTTGGAGGTGCAGGCCTGGCCAGCGTTGTGCACGCGCTTGTCCCACGCCTCCTGTGCAGCGGCGCGCACGTCCGAGGAGTCGAGGATGACGTAGGGATCGGTACCGCCGAGCTCGAGCACAACCTTCTTCAGGTTGCGGCCCGCGGTCTCCGCCACCTTCGCACCGGCACGCTCGGAGCCGGTAAGGGAGACACCCTGGACGCGCGGGTCCGCGATGATGGTCTCGATCTGGTCGTGGGTGGCGTAGACGTTGATGTATACGCCGTCGGGCAGACCAGCGTCCTTCAGGATCTGCTCGAACGCGGCAGCCGACTTCGGGGTGATCTCGGCGTGCTTCAAAATGATGCAGTTGCCGTTCATCAGGTTCGGGCCGGCGAAACGCGCGATCTGGTAGATCGGGTAGTTCCACGGCATGATGCCGAGGATGGTGCCAAGGGCCTGGCGGCGAACGACGGCCTTGCCACCCGGCACGTCGACCTTCTTGTCGGCGCTGTGCTCAGCGGCGTTGTCCGCATAGAACTGCATGATGTCGCCAGAGAAGTTCATCTCCCACTCGCCCTCCGGGATGGGCTTGCCCATTTCCTCGGCGGCGATCTGCGCGAGCTCGTTTGCGCGGTCCTTCAGCAGCTGTGCGGCTTTGCCAACAATCTCGGCGCGCTCCTCGTACGAGGTGGTGCGCCACGTCTTAAACGCCTCCGCGGACTTGGCCAGGATCTCCTGAATCTCCTCGTCGGCGGCGAAATCGAAGGTTTCGACGATCTCGTTGGTCACGGGGTTCTGAACTCGGTACTGGTTGCTCATGCGGTTTATTTCCTTTCGGGAATGCTTCTTTAGTGTTGTGAACTATATCACTACGCGCCCGGGTTGTAAGACCCGTCGCTCATTTTGATGCCCTCGTCCTGGCCCATGTAGGAGGTCTCCTGTGTCAGGGCGTCGAGAAGCACCTGGTGGTTCTGCGCAACCTCGCGCTCGAGCGCCTCGGGGTTGGCGCGCAGCAGATCGAAACGCTCCTGCACCATCGGCAGGCCCAGCTCGGTGAACGGGCGGGACGCAGCGTGGGGCACGTTGTAGATGTCCGCGACGTCGTCGCCGTGCATCAGGCGGGTTGCGGCGTACATCCAGTCGTCGATGGACTCATCCGGGAACGGCAGCAGGCCCTTGACGTTGGTGCGGAAGCCGCTGAACAGCGCATCCACCAGCGCGTGGGAGGCGTCGTTCGGGTCGCCGTCCACCGTGTGGATCGCGTCGATGGTCTCCTGGGAGGCGTCGATGTCCGTCTCGTGCTCGAGCAGGTCGCTCGGAATGCCGAGCATGTGACCGACGATCCGCCAAAGGTAGAACAGGTCCTGCTCTTCTTCGACGGTGAGCTTGTACCCGAGGTTGCGCAGGTAGGTGAACGCGATGTACGTGAAGTCGAACCACGTGCGCAGCATGTCGAAGTCGTTGATCGGCGCGCCCCACTCGCTGTAGTCCAGGCCGAGCTTGGACTGCACGCGGCGGACGTGCGCGTGCATCGCGCGCACCATGCCGGTGTGGATGTAGCTGACGTTGCCGGGCTTGAGGCCGTCCTTGAGGTAGACGGAGTAGATCCAGTTCGTGGTGTACGCCAGGCGGTGCACTGCACCCTTGGTCAGCTCGCCGGTGTTCACCAGCACGTCGGCGATCGACGGTGCGGAGTAGGTGTGGATCAGTGCTCCCGGGCCGAGCGAGAGGTTCTGTGCCAGCACCGGGATGGATAGCGCGACGCGCTGACCGCGCTCAAGGCGGTCCCAGTCGACGTCCTCGAGGGAGGCGTTCATGTCGTTGATGAGCGCGGCAACCTCCGGCAGGGTGTTCTCGTCAGCCGCGCCGCGGGCCAGCGCGCCGCGCAGGTTCGGCATGACCTCCTTGCTGGGGGTGCCGCTGGTGTAGAGCGCGTCCGCAACCTTGTCGGTCGCCCAGAACGCCTGCTCAAAGCGCTTCGCGCGCTCCTCACCGAACTGCTCAACAAACGCGTCGCGGTCGCCGCGCGCGCTCGGCCAGTCGGAGCGGTCGTAGTGATCGGCGGCCAACGGGTTCTCTGCGAAAGTTTGCGTCATTGTTCTCTCCTTTTTTCGTGGGGCGCGGATTAGCGCCTGGCTTCCTTCGAGTCGTCGTGCAAGCTGTAGTTCGCTTTCACGCCCGGCTCGTTTTCCTTGATGTAGGTCTCGATCTGGTTCAGCACGTCGCTCCACGGCGGCTTGCCGTCGGCAGCCTTCTTCCGCTTCGCCTCGGCAGCGCCCGGCAGCTTGTCACGCAAGCGATACACCGCAGCCTCGGCCTTCGCCTTGGCGGTGAACGCGGCCTTCCAGTGCAGGTACGGGGCGTCCTCGAAGCGAGAGCCCTTGACCATGAACTTGGTATCGGCATCGCCGATCACGGTCGACAGCGCGCCGAGCACCTGGCCCGGCATCTGCGGGTCCAGCTTTTCCAAGATGCTCATCAGCGCAGTCGCCACACGCTCGTGATAGGTCGAGGAGTACCCGCCGTTGGCGTAGATGAAGTCGGTCATCTTGCGCATCTCGTCGCCGGTCTTGGGAATCAGACGCTCCTCGGCGCCCATGAGGTGGAGCACCCACGCCCAGTACATCGCGACGTCGTCCCACTCCTTGCCAGAGTGGGGGCGGCCGAAGAATTCGTCCACCGCGATCGGCATCAATGCGAACCAGCCCTCGCCGGAAACCAGGAAGGAGGATCCGATCGGGCGACCAAACGTGTTGTAGTGCTCCTTGCCCCACAGCTTTTCCAGACCGCGGTTGGCCTGCGCGTGCAGCAGACGCACACGCACGGCGGCTTTCAGCCCGTCACTGTAGCGGTCAAACACTCCCTGCTTACCCAAGTCGACGAAGAACTTGACGGTCTCCAGCGTGCGCGTCATCGCCTGGAACTCGAACATGCCGGTCTCACCAGTGGCCGCCGAGGTGCGGTCCTCCATCGTGGTGGCCCAGTATGCGAACGCGATGGACAAAAGCTCCGCCGACGGCGTGACGTTGTAGTACGCGATGCGGCCACGTTCCGCCGCCTCAAGGTCGATCCACTCTGGGATGTTGTCCACCTCGGCGAAGAACTCGACCAACTCGGGAGACGGGTCGGCAACGGCGCCAATGCCCTTATTCAGCGCGGTCTCGAAGTCTTCGCGGGACTTCTTCGCGCCGTCGCGCTTAAACGCCTCGGCGAGCTTTGCACCAGTCTCGTCGGTTTGCCACATGTGGTCGTCGAGCAGCTTGGTCTGCAGGCTGCCGTAGCCGTCCCAGCTGTCGGCGACCGTGTGCCACCTGTCGAAGATGTTGTGGCGCAGTGTCGACCACGACGGGGTTTTGGTGCGGCGCTCCGGCGCCGGACGTAGCGGCATGCCGTCGCGGTAGAAGTAGCGGAAATCCTCGTAAGGGTTCTCCGACATCGGCAGGATTTCGGGCTGCGAGCCCGTATCGCGCTGCGGTTCGGAGTCTATTCGTGACGTCATCGTCATCCTTTCCCGTCAAGGGGGGGCGGGGACACACGGAAATGTTTTCCAGCTAACATTATTGGTATTATGTGTTGCCGGTCACTTCTCGCGTGGTTTGATGGTAACTGTTACACCAACGCCCGGCAACCAGTTTTGCCGACCAATTTCGCGAGGAAACGAGACATGGACAACGCCCTGATCCCCCTGACAGTCGTGGATGTGGACCGCGGCACCGCAGACATCGCCGTGATCACTCTGACCACCGCCGATGGCGCGCCACTGCCCGGTTACGAGCCAGGCTGCCACGCTGATTTCCACCTCACCGCAAAGTCCGGTGAGGAGCTCGTCCGCCAGTACTCACTGTTCCCCATGACGCCCAACACCTCGGATGAGGGTCGCTACGGCATCACGGTCAAAGTCGAGCCGGACTCCCGCGGCGGGTCGGAAGCGCTCTACAACCTTGAGGTGGGCGACACGATCGATATCTCCACGCCGCGGAACAATTTCGGGCTCGCCGACAACGCGCAGCACTCGATCCTCATCGGCGCCGGCGTCGGTATCGCACCGATTTACTCTCTGGCCCGCGGACTTTCCCGCCAGGCCGCGGATTTCTCGGTGATTTACTTCGCCAGCAGTGCCGAGCGCGCCGTGCTCTCCCACCTGTTCGACGAGTACTGCGCCTACAAAACGCGCAACGTGTTCGCTACCGGTGCCCGCGAGCAGCAGGGACGCATCGTGCGCGAGGCGCTGCACCCGCTAACCTCCGTCGCTGGCGCAAGCCACCTCTACGTCTGCGGTCCACAAGGCTTCATGGAAACGGTGCGCGAAGTCGCCAGCGAGTACCTGCCGTCCGAAAACATCCACTGGGAGGCGTTTCGCCCGGAGGAAGGAAAGCTTCAGGGCACGGCGCTTGCCGACGCCCCCTTCACCGTCACCTTCCGCGACGAAACGTTCGCCATCCCCGCAGACAAGAGCGTCCTCGACGTGTTCGAAGACGAGGACTTCCCGATCATGTCTCAGTGCGCGGAAGGCACGTGCGGCACCTGCGTCATGCGGGTTGTCGACGGCACGCCAGACCACCGCGACAGCGTGTTCACCGAGGAGCAGCACGAGTCGGGCGCGTTCGCCACCTGCGTGTCGCGCGCGCTCAGCGACAACCTCACACTCGAGCGCTGGCGCAACGCGATCTAACGCGCCGGCTACAAAAGGCGCACCATCGCCACACCGGCGAGCACCATCGCCAACCCCACGATGCGCGCCGGGGCAGGCGCGCCGCGGCGCGCTCCCCCGACCCCCATCGATTCCAGCACCTGGCCGCAGATGATGGTTCCGGTGAGGGAACCGATCACGGTGGTGCCTGTGCCGAGCATCGGCGCCAGGGTCGCCCCGCCAAAAACGAAGAGCGCACCCAGCGCTCCACCGAGCCACATCCACCACGGCCCAGGCTCCACACCCGTGGCCGCCGCCCGGCGCGGCTGCGGCAGCACAGCGACGAGCACCGCAAGCAGAAGCAGCCCCACCGCGAGCGAAATCTGGCCGGCCTGCAGCGGGCTGCCCAGCACGCGGCCGAGGTGGCCGTTGACCGCGGTCTGGGTGGACGACCCCATCCCCATCACCACGCCGAATGCGCGGAGCAACCACTGCTTGGCGCCGCTCGCCTTTGCGGGTCCCGCGTTGCGGATGTCCAGCACGATGGCGATCCCGGCCACCACGATCGCGGCGCCGAAAAGGCGCAGCGCTCCAACGGGGACGCGCGGCGAGGCGAAGAGGCCGAACTGGTCGATAACAAGGCCCATCAACACTTGGCCGAGGATCGGCAAGATCACGGTCTGGATCGGTCCGAGCTGCGGGAAGAGCACGATGTTGCCCGCGATGAACATCACACCCATGAACCCGCCGAGCCAGATCCACCACGGTTCGGAAGCGGGGACGGCGAGGTTGGGGATGAGCGTGGACGTCGTCAAGCAACTCATGCCCGATGCGACGACCACCGCAATGACAAACGAGTAAAAGGTCGCCGCAAGCGGCGACCCCACACTCACCCGCAACCGGGTGTTGATGGCTGTCTGGACCGGGACAATCGCCCCGACCAGCATTGCCAGGATGACGAGCATTGGCTACTCGTCGGTCGGAATCGTGTCGATCGTCTCCATCATCTTCGCCACGTAGCCGGTGTTGATGTCGCCCGTGCGGAACGGCTCCGAGTTCAGCAGCATCGCCTGGAACGGGCCGGTGGTGACGACGCCGTCGACGGTCAGCTCATCGAGTGCGCGAAGGGTGCGGTCGATGCACTCGTCGCGGGTCTCGGCCCAGCAGATCAGCTTGCCCACCATCGAGTCGTAGAACGGCGGGATAGTGTAGCCGGTCTCGATGTGGGTGTCCATGCGGACACCGAACCCGCCCGGCGCGCGGTAGTGCTCGATCTTGCCGGGGCGCGGAGCGAAGTTCTCGTTCGGGTCCTCGGCGTTGATGCGGCACTCGATGGCGTGGCCGCGAATCGTCACGTCCTCCTGGGTCAGGCGTAGCTTCTGGCCGGAGGCGATGCGCAGCTGCTCCTGAATCAGGTCGACGCCCGTGATCATCTCGGTCACCGGGTGCTCCACCTGGATACGGGTGTTCATCTCGATGAAGTAGTACTTGCGCTCGATGTTGTCGAACACGAACTCCACGGTGCCGGCGTTCTTGTAGCCCACCTCCTTGCAGAGGTTGATCGCGGCCTCCTGCAGGCCCGCTCGCAGCTCCTCGTCGATCGCCGGCGACGGCGCCTCCTCGATGAGCTTCTGGTTACGGCGCTGCGAGGTGCAGTCGCGCTCGCCGAGCGCGATAGCGTTCTCCCCATCCGCGAGCACCTGGATCTCAATGTGGCGGATGTCGGTGAGGTAGCGTTCGATGTAGACCGAGGAGTCGTTGAACGCGGACTGCGCCTCGTTCATGATCTCGTTCAGGTCGCGCTCGAGGGTGTCCTCACTCTCCACGACGCGCATGCCACGACCGCCGCCGCCGGCAGCGGCCTTGATCAGCAGCGGGAAACCAGTTTCCTTGGCAACAGCCAGTGCCTCGTCGAACTCGGTCACCACACCGTCGGAACCGGGGACAGTTGGCACACCCGCGCGCTGGGCAATCTTCTTGGCTTCGATCTTGTCGCCCATGAGGCGGATGTGCTCGGACGACGGGCCAACAAAGCCGATGCCCTCGTCTTCGACCATCTTCACAAAGTCAGATTTCTCCGAGAGGAAGCCGTAGCCCGGGTGGATTGCGTCGACCTTGAACGCCATCGCCGCGGAGATGATCAGCTCCGGGCTGTTGTAGCTTTTCGCAGCGTTTGCCGGGCCAATGCACACCGCCTTGTCCGCCAGCTTGACGGGCAGAGAGTCGCGGTCGCCCTCCGAGTATGCGAGCACGCTCTTGATCCCGAGCTCCTTGCACGCCCGGATGATTCGCAGCGCGATCTCGCCGCGGTTAGCGATGAGCACGCTGTCCAGCAGCTCTTGTTCAGCCATGGGTACTCCTTTTGGTCAGGCTTCGAAAAAGGCTTAGTTCGGCTCGATGACCATGAGGGGCTGGCCGTGCTCGACCGCATCCTCGTTCTCCACGAGGATTTCCTTCACGGTGCCGGCGACCTTGGCCTCGATGTTGTTCATGAGCTTCATAACCTCGACGATGCAGAGCACCTGGCCCACCTCGACGGTGTCGCCGACATTGACGAAGGCGGGTGCGCCCGGCTTCGGGGCGGCGTAGAAGGTGCCGACCATCGGCGCCTTGACCTCGACACCGTTGCCGCTAGCCGCCGGTGCGGCCGGCTTTTCCTCAGCCGGAGCCGGAGCGGGAGCCTCAGCTTGCGGCGCCTCTGTAGCCGGTGCCGGAGCAGGAGCTTCCTCGGTAGCGGGAGCCGGTGCCGGAGCGGCCGGCGCGGCCGGAGCAGCCTCCGGAGCCGGAGCTGCCGGTGCCGGTGCGGCCTTCAGGTGGTCCAGACCGCCCGGGGTCTTCGACATGGCGAGTTCGATGTCGCCGAACTTGATGCTCAGCTCCTCGATGTCCTTGGACTGGTTGACCCAGTCGAGGAGGTTCTTCAGCTCGTTGAAGTTGGTGGTGTCAGACATTGCTACTTCTCTCCTTTGGTGAGGTTGACCTCGAGGTCGTCGGTCTTGAGGTGGATTTGGCCGGTGGTGGTGTCGTACAGCTTCTGCACAAGGCCGGTCAGCGAGCCGCCCGGCACGCCTTCGCCTTGGCCCGCGCGGCCCTCGGCGACAAAGCGCTTCATCTCGTCGACGTTGTTGCCCGGAATGTTCGCGCGCAGCAAAAGCGTGTCAATATCGTCGTCGGGGTACTGCTCCTTCAGCGCCGGCAGCGCCGGCTTGAGCTCGGGGCGCTCTTCCTTAATCTCCGAGGAACCGTTGGCGATAATCTTCTCCAGCACCTCCGGGTCGATCGGGGCAAGCGGCTCGCCGTAGTAGCCGAGCGCGTACTTCTTGATCTCGTTCGGCACCACGGAGTAGCGCTCGCCGGAGATGACGTTCATCACGGCCTGCGTGCCCACAAACTGGGCAAACGGGGTGATCATGATCGGGTACGCAAGCTCTTCGCGCACACGAGCCGTCTCGTACAGCAAGTCGTCGAAGCGGTCGGACAGGCCCGCGGTTGCGAGCTGGGACTCGAAGTTGGTGAGCATGCCGCCAGGCAGCTGGTGCATGTAGTGGACGCCGTCGTATGCGCGAGGCTTGCCAACGGGCTTCTGCTCCCGGTCGGCGATCTGCTGGATCTTCTTGCTCGCCGCGTCCACCCGCTCGTCATCGATGTTGACGGTGTAGCCCAGCGCACGCAGGTCGCGCGCCAGAGCCTGGGTCGCTGGCTGGCCCTGGCCGTTCGCGAGCGGAGCGATGGAGGTATGGATCGAATCCACACCGAGCTCGGCGCCGTAGATGTAGGTCAGCGGGCTCAGGCCGGTCAGGGAGTGGGTGTGGACCTCGAGCGGCAGCTCATCGCCGATCGCGCTGCGAATTGCCGGGATCAGCGTCTTCATGCGGTCCGGGGTGAGCAGGCCACCGGCGTCCTTGAGCATGATGCGGTCAACGTCGGTGCGGTCAACCAGCTCCTTCGCCTTGTCAATGTAGAGCTGGTCGGTGTGCACGGGGCTCAAGCAGTACGACAGGCAGCCGTAGGTTTCGGCGCCGAGTTCCTTCGCCAGGATCAGCGTGTCGGCGATGTTGTCGATGTCGTTGAGACCATCGAACGCGCCAATGACACGGAAGCCGTTCTCGTAGAGCCGCTCCACCCAGGTGTGCAGCACGTCATCCGGCAGGAAGTCGAAGGACGCGAGGTTGCGGGAACGGATCATCGCCCGGAACTTGGTATCCGGCGCCGCCTGGTGCACCAGGCGTACGCGCTCCCACGGGTCCTCGCGTAGGTAGCGGACCGGAACGTCGAACTCGATCGGGGCGACGAGGTCGACGTGCTCGAAGCCGGCGTTTGTCACGTCGTCGAGCAGGTCGAGGATGTGCTCGGTGCGCATGCGCGTTGCCCAGATGGACTGGTGCGCGTCACGCAGCGTGGTGTCGATGATCTTGATCTCCCGCTCGCTATCCGCAGGTCGTCCACCTGCGGCGAGAATTTCAGCGAGGGTTTCAGTGCTCAGTTCCTCAGGACTTAGAGCAGCCATAGTTACCTCCTTATACAACGCTTGACGCGGTGCAAGCGCCGAGCAGACTGTCCGACTCGACATCGCCTACGACCGTTGGCCCAAATGTAATCGCAGACCCATTGCGCGGGGGAGCGAATTCACGTCACAAAACCGCCGTGAATGTGTTCTACGTCGTAGCCGGCCTATCACTTGCCCCCAAATTGGGGTGCGCAGGGTGCACGGCCGTTCGTTCAGCGAACGCTTTGACGTCAAAACGCCAGCAACTTCCGCAACCGGAAGCCAATATCCGGTGAGTTAACTAACTTCACCTCATGAAATGTGATCGGCGTTATAGTTTTCGCTCAACATCCCCAACACGTCTAAAGGAGGAACCCGTGACCCAAGCAGCAGTACCGCCACCAGCCCCATCTCGGCGCCAGATGGGTAGCACCCACATCGAGGCGGAACGCCCCGCAGACCGCAAATCGCTCGGCGCCAGCCTGATCGGCCAGCTTCTGGAGTGGTTTGAGTGGAGCTCCTACGCCGTCTTTGCCCCATTTATCGCCAAGGCCTTCTTTGACAAGTCGGACCCCACCTCGGCGTTGCTGGCAACCTTTGGCGTGTTCGCGATCGGCTTCCTCGTCCGCCCGCTCGGCGGCATCGTCTTTGGCCGCATCGCTGACCGCGTTGGCCGCAAGAACGTCCTGATGATCACCATCATCATCATGGCGCTGTCCGCCGTGGTCATCGGCATTATGCCGACCTATGAGCAGATCGGTATCTGGGCCTCAGTCATGCTGCTGGTCATCCGCGTCCTGCAAGGCTTCGCGCACGGCGGTGAGTCCGCCACCGCGAACAGCTACATCCCGGAGATCGCACCCGCCGCGCACCGCGGCAAGTGGGGCTCCATGGTCTACATGTCCATCTTCGGTGGCTCCGTCATCGCGTTCACCCTCGGCGGCATCATCTCGCTGGTGCTGACGGACGATCAGATCGCAGCGTGGGGCTGGCGCATCCCGTTCTGGCTCGGTGCTGGCGCAGCTGTGGTCGCGCTCTACCTGCGCCGCCACATGAAGGAGTCCGAGCACTTCGAGGAGTTGCAGGAAGGCGGCGCAGCCGACTACGACCACCTCTCCCCGACCCGCCCGCAGACCCCGAAGCGTCCGAACTGGGTCAACATCCTGCTGGTCATCGGCATGGTCTCGGGTGTGACGTCAGCGCACTACACCTGGACGTCCTACGTCTCCACCTACGCGATCACCCACGAGGGCATGTCCACCCAGGGCGCTTACTGGGTTTCCGTGTTCGCTCAGGCCTGCGGCTTGATCGCCCTGCCGCTGTGGGGTTCGCTGTCTGACCGTATCGGCCGTAAACCGGTCATGTACACCTTCGCCATTTCGATCGCGCTGCTGCAAATCCCGCTCATGGGCTTCATTGACTCGCGCCCGTGGACGCTTTTGGTCTCGTCCACCATCGCCGTGATCGCGGTCGCGGCCGGCGGCGCGCTGCTGGCGCCGGTTATGGCCGAGGTCTTCCCCACCTCCCAGCGCACCTCGAGCATCGGCTTCGCCTACTCGCTGTCGGTCGCTGTCTTCGGCGGTACCGCACCGTACATCTTCCAGTGGTTCACGGCCCACGACATGACCCACATCTCGGGCATCTACGTGGTGGTACTGTGCATCCTGACCCTCATCTCCATGAAGTTCCTCCCGGAGACGAAGGGCATCGACCTGCGCGACGCCTAGAGTAGACGCCTAGAGAACCGGCAACGCCGAGAACCTAGACATCAGCCCGCTCGCACCGAATGGTGTGGGCGGGCTTTATTGTGTGTGACGGGAACGCGGATAAGCAGGGGCTCCTTACGCCTCCGCCTGGGCCATGCGCCAGCGGATGCCGGCCTCCAAGAATCCGTCGATATCGCCGTCGAGCACCTTCTGGGGATCCCCCACCTCGAACTCGGTGCGCAGGTCCTTGACCATCTGGTACGGGTGCAGCACATACGAGCGCATCTGGTTGCCCCAGCTCGCGTTGCCGCCTGCGCCGAGCGCGTCCATCTCGGCCTTCTCCTCCTGGCGTTTGCGCTCCAGCAGGCGGGACTGCAGCACGTTCAGCGCGCTCGCTCGGTTTTGAATCTGAGACTTCTCGTTCTGGCAGGTCACCACGATCCCTGTGGGCAGGTGGGTAATCCGCACCGCCGAGTCCGTCGTGTTGACGCTCTGACCGCCGGGCCCGGAAGAACGGTAGACATCGACGCGGATGTCCGCATCCGGGATGTCGATGTGGTCGGTCTGCTCCACCACCGGCAGCACCTCCACCTCGGCAAACGAGGTCTGGCGGCGCGCCTGGTTGTCGAAGGGCGAAATGCGCACGAGGCGGTGCGCGCCCTGCTCCACCGACAGCTGGCCGTACATGTAATCGCCGTGGACGACGAAGGTTGCGGACTTAATCCCCGCCTCCTCGGCGTAGGAGATGTCGTAAACGTCGACCTTGTGGCCATTCTTCTCCGCCCAGCGCACGTACATGCGCATCAGCATCTCGGCCCAGTCGGCCGCGTCGACGCCGCCCGCACCTGAGCGGATGTTGACCACCGCTTCCCGCTCGTCGTACTCGCCGGAGAGCATGGTCTGCACCTCGAGGGAATCGATCTGCGCCGCGATATCAGCAAGCTCGTCCTCGGCGATGGAGGTGTCACCCTCCTCCTCGGCGAGCTCGTACATCACCGGCAGATCCGTCAGCCTTTCGCGCAGGGAAGTCACCTTTTTCAGCTTCGCTTGCACGTTGGACAGGTCGGAGGTGACCTGCTGCGCGTGCGCCGGGTCGTCCCACAGACTCGGGTCGCCCGCCTGCTGCTCCAGTTCGCGGACGCGTTCGCGCAGCTGGCCTAAGTCCATCACCTGCTCGATGGTGCCGAGGGTGGCGTCCAAATCCGCGATGCGCGCTTGAGTGTCCGATTGCATAGCCCCTAAGTCTAGTTGGCCGTCAAACAGCGCCGGCGCGGCTCCCCTCCCGGCCTCGCCGTGTGGGGCCAACCGCTACACTTGAAACTTGCACCTACACGGGCGCCCGCGGCAGCGGGCTGAGATCGCGCTGAGGTTTACCTTGAACAGCCGCGCGAGCACCGTCGGAACCTGTTTGGTTAGAACCAGCGAAGGAAGTCAAAGGAGCGGCTATGGCCGACATTTACGCGCAAGAAATCCACCCCAAGCACAGCTACGCCCCGATTCGCCAAGACGGGCTCGAGGTCCCGGAGACCGCGATCCAGCTGGACGACTCCCCCACCGGCCCGAACGAGCCGGTGCACATTTACCGCACGCGCGGCCCCTACGCCGAGCCGGAGGAGGGCTTGCCCGATCTGCGCGGCGAGTGGATCCGCGGCCGCGGCGACGTGGAGGAGATCCAGGGGCGCAAGCGCAATTTGCTTGACGACGGCACCCGGGCTGCCAAGCGCGGCGCCGCGTCCGAGGAGTGGCGCGGTGCAACGCGCCCAGTGCTGCGCGCGAAGGAAGGCAAACGCGTCACCCAGATGCACTACGCCCGCCAGGGCGTGATCACCGAGGAGATGCGCTTCGTGGCGCTGCGCGAGCACTGCGAGGCCGAGAAGGTCCGCGAGGCCGTGGCCAGCGGGCGCGCGATCATCCCGAACAACATCAACCACCCGGAGAGCGAGCCGATGATCATCGGCAACGCGTTTTTGACCAAGATCAACGCCAACATTGGCAACTCCGCGGTCACCTCCACCATTCGCGAGGAGGTGGACAAGCTGCGCTGGGCGACCCGCTGGGGCGCGGACACCGTGATGGACCTGTCCACCGGCAACGACATCCACACCACCCGCGAGTGGATCCTGCGCAACTCGCCGGTGCCGATCGGCACTGTGCCGATCTACCAAGCGCTGGAGAAGGTCAACGGCGTGGCCGAGGAGCTGACCTGGGAGATCTTCCGCGACACAGTCATCGAGCAGGCGGAGCAGGGCGTGGACTACATGACCGTCCACGCCGGCGTGCGCCTGCCGTTCGTGCCGATGACCGCCAACCGCGTCACCGGCATCGTCTCCCGCGGCGGATCGATCATGGCCGGCTGGTGCCTCGCGCACCACAAGGAGAGCTTCCTCTACGAGAACTTCGAGGAGCTGTGCGAGATCTTCGCGCAGTACGACATCGCTTTTTCGCTTGGCGACGGCCTACGTCCCGGCTCTGTCGCCGACGCGAACGACGCTGCCCAGTTCGCCGAGCTGAAGACTATCGGTGAGCTGCGCAAGGTCGCCTGGGACCACGACGTGCAGGTGATGATCGAGGGTCCGGGCCACGTGCCGCTGAACATGATCCAGATCAACAACGAGCACGAGGAAGAGTGGTGCGGCGGCGCACCCTTCTACACACTCGGCCCGCTGGTCACCGACATCGCCCCCGGCTACGACCACATCACCTCCGCCATCGGCGCCACCAACATCGCCGCCGGCGGCACCGCGATGCTGTGCTACGTCACGCCGAAGGAACACCTCGGCCTGCCCAATAAGGACGACGTGAAGACCGGCGTGATCACCTACAAGATCGCGGCGCACGCAGCCGACGTGGCCAAGGGCCACCCGGGCGCGCGCGAGTGGGACGACGCGATGAGCAAGGCCCGCTTCGAGTTCCGCTGGCACGACCAGTTCGCGCTGTCGCTCGACCCGGACACCGCGCAGGCCTACCACGACGAGACGCTGCCGGCGGAGCCCGCGAAGACGGCGCACTTCTGCTCCATGTGCGGGCCGAAGTTCTGCTCCATGCGAATCAGCCAGGACATCCGCGACGAGTTCGGCGACAAGCTGGCGGATCTGGGTATGCCCACCGTCGGCGCCGAAACTCCGGCCCCGGAGGCGAAGGTTGGCGAGGCCGCCATGGCGCAGGAATTCCGCGAGCACGGATCAAACGTTTATCTTCCGGAATAATGGCGTGAGTGAACGCTCACGTAACTACCGCCGAATTCATTGACACCCACCGCGAGGCGGCCGACGCGCAGTTGGCCGCCTCGCTGGTTGAGCACGCCGGCCAGCTCGCGCTGACGATGCGCGCGGCCGGCCTCACCACCGACACAAAGACCTCGGTCTCCGACGTGGTGACGGAGGCGGACCGCGCCGCCGAGACCTTCGTCGCCGAGGCCCTCGCCGCGCTTCGCCCCGACGACGGGCTCCTGGGCGAAGAGGGCGCCGCCCACGCCTCCGCCACGGGCCGCACGTGGGTCATTGACCCCGTGGACGGCACCTACAACTTCTCCCAGGGCTCCGACTACTTCTGCTCCGCGATCGCGCTGGCGGAGGGCGACCCGGCAGACGGCAACGCGCTTATCGGCGCGGTGCACCGCCCGGCGACGGGCACAACGTGGGTGGCGGACGGCGGGGTGGCGCGGCGTGACGGGGTGGCGCTGGGGGTGTTGGAGGGGGCGTCGATAAGCAACCAAGCCCTGGTCACCTACCTGCACCCTGCGCACATGTCGGACCCGGACATCCTGAATACCTGGCTGCGCGCGGTGAGCGGCGCGGCGACGGTGCGCATGATGGGCGCCGGCAGCGTGGACTTGGCCAACATCGCCAGCGGGCAGATGGGCGGCTGGCTGCAGCACTCCGTGGCAGATTGGGATTGGCTGCCCGGCAAGGCGTTGATCGAGGCCGCGGGCGGCCGCGCTGTGAAAGTCGACGCGGGCGGAGTGACTTGGTGCGTTGCCGGAAACCCGCAAATCGCCTCGGAGCTCGAAGCTAGACTGCTAGGCCATGACTAACTACGCGGACGACCTCGCGCTCGCGCTCGAGCTGAGCGACCTGGCCGACACGATTACCCTCTCCCGCTTTGAGGCCGCGGACTTGGCCATCGAATCGAAGCCAGACATGACGCCTGTCTCCGACGCGGACCTGGCTGTGGAGCGGGCGCTGCGCGAGCGGCTGGCGCAATCTCGCCCCGCAGACGCGGTGCTCGGCGAGGAGTTCGGCGGCGACGTCACCTTCTCCGGCCGCCAGTGGGTCATCGACCCGATCGACGGCACGAAGAACTTCGTCCGGGGTGTGCCGGTGTGGGCGACGCTGATCGCGCTGCTTGTCGACGGCCACCCCACCGTCGGTGCCGTCTCCGCCCCAGCGCTCGCCCGCCGCTGGTGGGCGTCTGAAGGCGCGGGCGCGTGGCGCACGTTCGGCGGCAAGGACGTGAAGCGGCTGCAGGTCTCGCGAGTGTCCGACATCGCAGACGCGTCGGTGTCGATGTCCTCGCTTGAGGGCTGGCACGCCCGGGATTTGCGGGAGAACTTCATCGGGATGACAGATGAGACCTGGCGCCTGCGCGGTTTCGGCGACTTCTTCTCCTACTGTCTCGTCGCCGAGGGAGCGGTCGACATCGCAGCTGAGCCGGAGGTGTCGCTGTGGGATCTCGCCCCCTTATCAGTCCTGGTCACCGAGGCCGGCGGGCGGTTTACCTCACTTGCCGGCGAGGACGGCCCGCACGGCGGGGACGCAGTGGCGACGAACGGGCTGCTGCACGACGCGGTGCTGGACCGGCTGCGTTAACGCCCGCCGGCGTTCGTGCCTTTCGGCGTCATGGCAGGCGGAAGTCGCCCGGCACCTGCGCCAGCACCGCGTCGGCGCGCGCCGAGCCGGTCGGGGCGTGCACCGGGCCCTGCAGCGGCGTGTGGCAGGCAAGCGCGAACGGCGGCGGGAACATGCCGCCGTTGACCAGCCCCACAAGCCGGTCGCCCACAAAGAGCGGCGCGCCGGAGTCGCCCTGCATCGCGCACACCTGGTTGACGTTCATCGCCTGGTAGTCGTACCAGGTGATGCCGCAGGTCACCCCGGAGGCGACACCCTTCTTGCACACGGTGGCGCCGGGGGCCAGCGGCGCCGATCCCAGGTTGTTGATGGTCACGCCGTCATAGGTGCGCGTGACCTCGGTGTTCGGCGCGAGCGCGATTACCGCGTAGTCCAAGTTGCGGTCGACGTGGGTGACGCGGCCGGTCTGGCCCAAAGACTGCGCGTCCGCGTTTACCACCGGGTCGCCCACCTTGGCGCAGTGCCCAGCGGTAATGGCGATCTTGCGGCCGGTGTTGTCGTAGCCCGCCACCGCGATAGTGCAAATGAGCTGGTCCTGGCCCGCCCCGACGTAGACCGGGGTGCCGGGGCCGTAGAGTGCGTTGCCGCGTTCTACGGCCTGCTGGGCTTCGGCGGGGATGCGGGGGGCGTCGTGAAGCGAGCCCGGAACGCGGCGCAGCACCTTGTCCGCAAACGGCTTGCCGGCCAGCGTCTTCGCCACGGCGTCCGTGCGCCAAACGTAGTTCAGGTCCTTGGCGGTGAGCTCCTGCGCCGCAGCCGTTGGGGAACCCGCGGCACCCGCCACAGCGATCGCGCACGCCGCAACCGCGGCAGCTACCTGGCGAAGGAAACGACGGCCCATCACAACCCCTTTTGGTATCTCGAGCAACATAGACACCATACGTCACACGCGGGCTAGGCTAAACCCCGTGACACACCCCGAGTTCAACACTGAGTTCAAGACCCTCGACGACATGACCGCGCGCGAGGCCTACGAGTTGTTCAAGCTCCGAGTCGACGTGTTCGTGGCCGAGCAGGACTGCCCGTTCAACGAACTTGACGAGGTGGACGCGGCAAGCGACACGTTCCACATCCTCGCCCGCGACGCGTCGGGCAGGCTGGCCGGCTGCGCCCGCGTTTTTCCCGAAGTACGCGACGGTGTTCCCCACGCCCGCTTCGGCCGCTTTGTGGTCGCACCGTATGCCCGCGGCACCGGCGTTGGGCCCGAAATCGTCCGTGCGGGCCTTGAGTTCACCCGCCGGTGGCCGGGCGACCTGGTCATCGAAGCGCAGACCGGGCTCGTCGGCTACTACAACCGCTTCGGTTTGGTCGAGGAGGGAGAAGAGTTCCTCGACGGGTCGATCCCCCACGTGCTGATGCGGAAGCGGCGGAGCTAGCGGCGGGGGCGGAACAGCGCGCTAGCGGCAGACGACGTCACGGCGGAGCCGACCAGCACCAGCACGGTGTAGAGCATCCCAGTCACGCCGACCATCTGCAGCAGCCAGCCGAAGAACAGCGCGCCGATGACGGCGCCTGCAATCGCAACAACCCAACGCATGCTCGCCACGCTACCAGCACGCTGCTAAAGTCAGCTGGCGTTGAAGGGGAGTAGCTCACCAACGGCGACTTCGACACACTGGCGCGACCCCGCGCCCGGAGCGCCGGCCCAGCACCGCACTTCGGGCGAGCGAGACCTTCGGTTCGTATTATCGACGCACCGAAAGGAAACCCCGTGCCGAACACAACTGCGTTAAACACAACCGCCCCCGGCAACCCGCGCGAAGAGCAGCAGCTCCTCGAGCGATTCATGAAGATCTCGCTCGCGGCCTCCATCTTCGTCATCGCCCTGAAGATCTACGCCGCGTTCGTTACCGGCTCCGTGGGTTTTTTCTCCGACGCGCTGGAATCGCTGGCCAACGTCGCGGCGGCGGGCGTCGGCCTGTGGGCGTTGAAACTCTCCGCTAAGCCCGCAGACGACAACCACAACTTCGGCCACGCCAAGGCCGAGTACTTCGCTGCCCAGGTCGAAGGCTCGCTCATCTTGGTCGCCTCGGTGGCCATCATCGTCACCTCCGTGCAGCGCATCATCACCCCGGAACCGGTCGAGCAGCTCGGCATCGGCCTGCTGTTTTCGATCTTCGCCACCGTTATCAACCTCGGCGTGGGCGTGATGCTGGTACGCGCCGGCCGCGCCCACCGCTCGAGCACGCTGGAAGCCGACGGCAAGCACTTGCTTACCGACGTGTGGACCACCGTCGGCGTCATCGTCGGCATGGCGCTGGTCTGGGTCACCGGCTGGCAGATTCTGGACCCGATCGTGGCCATCCTGGTGGGCCTGAACATCCTCTACACCGGCTACAAGCTGCTGCGCGAGGCCATCGAGGGGCTGTTGTCGGAGACGCTGCCGGCGCAAGAGGTCGCCGAAACGGAGGCCTTCCTCGACCGCTACGCAAACGACAACGGCGTGGCGTTCACCTCCCTTCGCACCACCGCGTTCGGCCGCCAACGCCTGATCAACGTGGTCATGCAAGTGCCCGGCGAGTGGAGCGTCGACCACGCCCACACGCACGCCGACCGCATCGAGGAGGGGCTCGCCGCCACGCTTGGCGGGGCGGAAACCATCGTCCACATCGAGCCGCTCGGGGTGGTCACCCTCACCGGTCCCATCGAGGTCTAGCAACGGAAGTCCTGCCACTCAGTAGGCTCGGGTG
This sequence comes from Corynebacterium sp. Marseille-Q4381, assembly GCF_036881695.1. NCBI lineage: Bacteria > Bacillati > Actinomycetota > Actinomycetes > Mycobacteriales > Corynebacteriaceae > Corynebacterium > Corynebacterium sp. Marseille-Q4381. Next base: position 28,048 of record NZ_JBAJNR010000002.1, read on the forward strand.
CATGGCTGATAAGCATCCAGAGAACACCCCCGGCGGCCCGAGCGTGAAAGACGGCGAGCTCTACGAAAAGCTGCGCGAGGAAGGCAACTCGAAGTCGAAGGCTGCGGCGATCGCCAACGCCGCGGCCAGTGAGGGCCGGTCGAAGGTGGGCAAGCGCGGCGGCGAATCCGGCTCCTACGAGGACTGGACCAAAGGCGAGCTGTACGAGCGCGCCCAGGAGCTCGAGATCGAGGGCCGCTCAACCATGAGCAAGGACGAGCTGATTGAGGCGCTGCGTGAGCACTAACCTGGACCTGCGCTGCTACTTCGTTACCGGGCAAGGCCCTGACGTGGTCGAGCGCGCCCGCCAGGCGGCACTCGGCGGCGCCGGGGTTATCCAGGTGCGCTCCAAGCCGATCTCCGCGCGCGAGCTGTACTCACTCGGGCTCGCAGTGGTTTCCGCGGTGCGTGAGGTAAGCCCGACGACGCATGTGCTTATCGACGACCGCGTCGACATCGCCCTCGCCCTCCAACCCGCCGGTATCAGCGGTGTCCACCTCGGCCAAGACGACCTCGACCCGCGGATCGCCCGCGAGCTCCTGGGACCTGATGCCGTGATCGGGCTAACCACCGGCACCGCGGAACTCGTGCAGGCCGCCAACGCCTACGCGGACGTGCTGGACTACATCGGCTGCGGGCCGTTCCGCGACACCCCGACAAAGAACTCCGGGCGCATGCCCATCGGGCTGGACGGCTACCCCGCGCTTGTCGCAGCGTCCGATCTGCCGATGGTGGCGATCGGGGACGTCACCGCCGACGACGCATGCGACCTCGCCCGCGCCGGCGTGGACGGCGTAGCCATCGTGCGCGGCATCATGCACGCCGACAACCCGCGTTCCTACTGTGAGCAAGTCGTCGCTGAGGTGGATCGGGGCCGCGCCAACCGGGGCGTACGGTGAAACGCATGAGTCACTTACGCGTCGGCGTTATCGGCGGCGGCATCATCGGCCTGACCACCGCCCTCACCTTGGCGGACCGCGGCCGTTCAGTCACGGTCTACGACCCGGCACCCGCCAGCGGCGCCTCCTGGCATGCCGGGGGCATGCTCGCGCCGACAGCAGAGGTGGTGTACAAGCAGGATCCGCTGTTTCCCCTGATGAACGCGGCCGCTGCCTGGTACCCGGAGCTGATCGAGCTGGTGGCCAAGTACACCGACTCCCCCACCGGCTACCGCACCGACGGCACCTTAGTGGTTGCGCGCGACCGCGCCGACAACACCCACTTGGAGGAGCTCGCCGCCTACCAGCATCTCCACGGCATGGAGGTCGACCGGCTGCCCACCCGCCAAGCCCGAGCACTCGAGCCGGCGCTGTCTCCCGCGCTGGCGGGAGCGGTAGAGATCACCGGTGACCACCAAGTGCAGCCGCGCCTGTTCACCCGCGCGCTGATCAAGGCGTGCGAAGCTGCCGGTGTGGCATTCGACCAGACCCGCGTCACCAACACCAACGACATTGACGCAGACCAAGTGGTCGTCGCCGCAGGCCTTGGCGCAGCAGGTATCGCAGGCTGGTTCGAGGGCGTTAACCCGCTGGATCTTCGGCCCGTCTACGGCGACATCATCCACCTGCGCGTCCCGGACCACCAGTACCCCCTGCTTAACAGGGTGGTGCGCGGGTTCGTGGAGGACCGCCCCGTCTACCTCATCCCCCGCGAGGACCGCACACTGACCATCGGCGCTACCACCCGGGAGGACGGGCGCGCCGAACCGCAGGCTCAAGGTGTTTACCAGCTACTGCGCGACGCCATCGAGGTTTGCCCGGCAATCGAGGAGTGCGACTTCCTCGAGGCCGACGCAGGTGCGCGCCCCGGCTCCCCCGACGACCTGCCGTATCTGGGCCGAGTCTCCGAGCGCGTGACTGTGTCCACGGGGTATTTCCGCCACGGCATCCTGCTCGCGGGCATGGCAGCGCGCTGCGGCGCGGATCTGGTGGAACAAACCACCCCGCCGATATCGTTGGAAGCCTGCGACCCTTGGCGCCATAGGAGGTAACAAGATGAACATCACAGTTAACGATGAGCCACGCGTCACCGACGCCGCGACGGTCGAGGCCCTCGTCCTCGAGACCCTCGGCGAAGTGCCGGAGGCCGGGGTTGCGGTCGCACTCGGTGGAGACGTCGTGCCCCGCTCGGCGTGGGGTGAGCAGCAGCTTGCCGACGGCGCCGTGGTCGACATCCTCACCGCAGTCCAGGGAGGTTAACGCCATGCTCGAGATCGGCGGAAAGACCTTTAACTCCCACCTGATCATGGGCACCGGCGGTTCCAGCTCCCAGGACATGCTGGAAAAAGCGCTGGTTGCCTCGGGGACGGAGCTGACGACGGTGGCGATGCGTCGTCACGCACAAGCCCCCGCAACCGGCGAGAGCGTGTTCGACTTGCTCAACCGCCTCGGCATCGACCCGTTGCCCAACACCGCGGGGTGCCGCACGGCGCGCGACGCCGTGATCACCGCGAAGCTCGCGCGCGAGGCGCTCGGCACGAACTGGGTGAAACTGGAGGTCATCGCGGACGACCGCACGCTGTTGCCCGACATCGTCGAAACCATCGACGCGTGCGAACTGCTGATCGCCGAAGGCTTCACGGTGCTGGCCTACACCTCCGACGACCCGGTGGCCGCCAAACGCCTCGAGGATCTCGGTGCCGCGGCGGTCATGCCGCTGGGCTCCCCAATCGGCACCGGGCTGGGCATCTTGAACCCGCACAACATCGAGCTCATCTGCTCCCGCGCCGAGGTACCCGTGCTGATCGATGCCGGCGTCGGCACCGCATCCGACGCGGCGCTCGCGATGGAACTCGGCTGCTCCGGCGTCCTGCTGGCCAGCGCCGTGAACCGCTGCCAGGACCCGGTGGCCATGGCGCAGTCGATGAAGCACGCTGTCGAGGCGGGTCGCCTCTCCCGGCAGGCTGGGCGCATCCCGAAGCGCGAGCACGCCGTTGCGTCTTCCTCGTTTGAGGGCCTTGCGAGCTGGGCGGATTCCGTACTATAAACGGGTGCATGAAACGCACAGCCTTCCTCGCTGCGGCCGCCACCACCGCACTGTCCTGCCTCGCCGCGCCCGCAGCACAGGCCGTCACACAGGTCTCGTCCTCCCCGTTCAACCCGCGCGGTGTTGACTGGCCGGCCGACTACGCCAAGCTGCCGGCGCAGGCGCCCGTGGCAACGTTCTCGAACGGCGCGGGCACCGCGCGCTGCGGCGTGTACAACGTGGACGGCCAGTCGTTTGTGAAGTGCCTATCCACCGTTGATTCGATGCCGGGGCACATGTGCTCCCAGCGAGGCCAGGTGAACGCCATGCTGCTGGGCACTGGCGACGCGTGGGACTGCGCGAACCCGAGCGATTTCGCGGGCGCGCCGCCGATTGGCCCGCTGCAGGTTCGCCGCTTCGGCGACATCGTGGTCTACAGCGACGCTCGCAATAACTTCATCGTCGGCTACGCCAACCTCACCCGTGCGGTGCGCGTCGGCGAGATCAACGACATCTATCTCGATCGCGGCCACATCCAGGCGTTCAACTCGCCGCTTCGTGGGTCCTCGATCCCGGCTGGCTCTTCGTTCTAACCCCTTTCGTCCCGCACTCGTGCGCGTGCGCTATATTCAAACAATATATTGATTGTTTGAAAGAAGGTCCCCATGCGCCGCATACTTCCCCTACCCCTCGCTGCCGCACTCCTCTTGGCAGGCTGCGCCGATACCGCTGACACCGCCAACACCTCCAACACCGCGGCGTCGGGGGCAACCATCGACAACTGTGGCATCGAAATCTCGGTCGAGCCGCCGGTGGAGCGCGCTGTCGCTCTCGAGCAGGGCTCGTCAGACACGTTGCTGATGCTCGGCGCTGGCGACCAGATTGCGGGCGTGGGCCATCAGAAGGACAACCCGCCGGACGGCTACGACACCCCGGAGATCATCGCGCCGGCGATTCCCACCGCCGAGCAGATCCGCGCGGTGGACGCCGACTTCGTCTATTCGCCGTTCGCGCTGGTCTGGACGGCGGATTCCGCCGGCACCCGCGAGGAGTGGGACCGCCTCGGTGTCCGCACCTACCAGTCCAACACCGAGTGCCACGATTACGGCGACAACACGGGCAAGTCATCGTTCGACCTGATCGAAAAGGACATCACCGAACTGGGCGAGATCTTCGGCCGCGAGTCCGAGGCGACCGACCTGAAGGCGAAGCTGCGCGACACGGTCACAAGCGCCAACCAGGCGCCGGACGGCACCACCTTTGTCCTCATCTACTCCGCTATCGGCGGTGCCCCCTACGTCGCTGGCGGCCCGTCGATCGTGACCGAGATGGGCAGCGCGGTGAACATGACCAACGCGTTTGGGGAGGTCAAGGAAGAGTGGCCGCAGGTGTCGTGGGAGGCCGTGGCTGAGGCCGACCCGGATGTGATCATCCTGGCCGATCTCCCGATCCGCGGCGAGCCGGGCGACACCTGGCAGGAAAAGGCCGAGACGCTGAAGACTACGCCGGGCACCAAGAACCTCAAGGCGGTCCAAGACGAGCGCTACATCATCATCAACGGCGTCACCACGTCCCCGTCTGCGCGCTCCTACCAGGGCCTGCAGCAAATTTCGGACGCCATCGGCAACGGAATCGCAGGCTAGAAGTTGAAGCGTTCCTTAGTGTTCGGGCTGCTCTCGCTTGTGGCCCTAGCGCTCGCCATTGTCATCTCGCTGCCCCTGGGCTCCAGCGGCATTTCGCTCCGGGATCTGGATAATCTCTCGCCCCTGCAGCGCTCCATCATCACCGAGCTGCGCCTGCCCCGCGTGCTGATGGCCGCGTGCGTGGGCGCCATCTTGGCCGTGTGCGGTGTTGCCATGCAGGCGATCACCCACAACGATCTCGCCGAGCCCTACCTGCTCGGTATCTCCTCCGGCGCGTCCACGGGCGCAGTCATCGCGATTATGTTCTCCACGTGGCAGTTCGGCATCATCGTCGGCGCCGCAATCGGCGGCCTGGTTTCGTTCCTGCTCCTGATGACGCTGTTGCGCCACACCAGAGCGGACGCGACCCGCGTCGTGCTCACAGGTGTGCTTGTCGGCTACCTCTTTCAATCAATCACCTCGCTCGTGGTCACCGCGTCGGGCAACGCGGAATCAACCCGCGGCATCATGTTCTGGCTGCTGGGGGTGCTCTCCGCCGCGCGGTGGGGAACGCTCGTCGTGGTCGCAATCGCCGGAGCAATCGGTATCGCCATCTTGTGGGCGCTTTCGCGCCACCTCGATGCGCTGACGCTTGGCGACGCCACCGCCCACACCATGGGCGTACCAGTGGTCGCCGTCCGCTACACCGTCCTGGTCGTGGTCTCACTTCTCACCGCAGCGACGGTGGCATCGGTCGGCGCCATCGGCTTCGTCGGCCTGATCGTGCCACACGCCGTTCGTATGGTCATCGGTCCGCTGCACAAGCGACTGATCCCGATCTCGGCCATTGTCGGCGCACTCTTCCTCGTCATCGCGGACGCCATTGCTCGCGTCGCCTTCGCACCGCAGGAACTGCCCGTCGGTGTCATCACGGCGCTGATCGGTGTGCCAGTCTTCTTCGTCATCTTGAAAAGGATCGCGCGATGATCGAAATCGACGTGTCTACCAAGGTCCGCGGGTTCGAACTCCATGTCGACACCACACTCCCCTCTTCCGGCATCGTCGGCATCGTCGGCCCCAACGGCTCCGGTAAATCGACGCTGCTTCGTTCCATGGCGGGGGTCCACGATTTCACCGGGAGCATTCTTTTCGACGGCACGTCGCTTACCTCCCTCCCCCGCAAACAACGCGTGCGCACGCTCGCTTACGTCGCGCAGAGCCACGGCACGCTCCCGGACCTCACGGTGCGCGAACTGGTGGAGCTGGGACAGACCGCGGGCCACGGGATCTTCTGGAACGAGTCTCACGCTGATGCCGATGTGATCGAGGAAGCCCTCATCCACTCCGACCTCGTCGAGCTTGCTGACCGGCCGTTGCGGACCCTTTCCGGCGGCCAAGTGCAGCGGGCGATGACGGCGCGTGCACTCGCGCAGGACTCCGAGTATCTGCTACTGGACGAGCCGACGAACCACCTCGACCTACACCACCAGTACCGCCTGATGGACATGCTCGAGCATGTGGTGACCGACCACGGCACCACCGTCATTGTCGCGCTGCACGATTTAGCGCTAGCCGCACGGTACTGCACGACGGTGCTTGTGCTTGACGACGGCCACGTAGCAGCACTCGGCGCCCCCTCAGAGGAGCTTACGCCAGCGCTGCTGCGCGCCACCTTCGGCGTGGACGCAACGCTGTCAGCCGTCTCTGGTGAGCCTTCCTTGGTGGTGCATGGCCCAGTCACGGCACGCTAAGGTAGTCGGCTATGGGTGATCACGAGAGCTGGGCGGCAGTGTTCAAGACGTTGGGCGATACCACCCGGCTTTCGCTCCTCGACGCAATCCACGACGCGGGTGATAACCAGCTCACCGTGACAGACCTGGCGGAGACCACCGGCACGCGCGTCGCAACCGCATCGGCCGCGCTTCGAGCGATGGAGAAGATGGGCACCGTCACGTCCGTGCGAGAAGGCCGCACTATCTTTTACGGCATCGCGGACGAGCGGATCCACGGACTGTTGCACTGGGTAGCCGCCTACAACGAGTAGGCCGGCATAAGGACGACGAAGACCGCAACCTCGGTACCCGAGGCTGCGGTCTTTGGCTTGTGAGCTCCTAGTACTGGCGCAGGTGCAGCTTGCCCTGGCCACGCAACGTGGAGCGCGCGATGTTCGCCGCGGTTTGCACCGCTTCCATCAGGTGCTCGGTGCGGGTACCCACTGCGCGCAGGACAAAGCCCGGAACGTCGCAGGCGGTGACGGAGGCCTCGATCTGGTCGATCTCAGCCAGCGCCGCGCGAACGTTCTCAATCAGGTCCTCGTCAATCTTCGGGTCGAAGCACAACGCGGTAGCGAAGTGCGTGTTCGACCCCAAAAACGTCGGCGAGTGCAAGGTCTCGGTGTCGCGGGTCGGCATGATGCGCATGTTGTCCACCAACGCGAGCTTTCCGCCAACGCGAACCTCTGAGCGCAGGTGCGCCTGATGATAGCGGAACTGACTACCGTCCGGCGACCACCCCGGGGTCACAATGTCCGACAGGAACGCGCTCGCCTCCGGGTGAAGATCCACCGTCATGTGCTGGCGGAAGTCGGCGTCCCGGTACAGGATGAGCTGATCGGGAACGTACTCGAGGACGGAACCCGCGCCCACCTTGAAGGCGATGTTCTGAGAGACGAACGACTCAGGCGTGCGATACACCTTGGTCGCGGACTGGTCCGTGAACAGGATCGACGCACCGTCGGCGACGTCCACCGCGATACGGTACGAGTCGCCACCGACGTAGCCGCCGCCCGGGTTCGCAGTGATGTAGTAGACCTGACCGCTGTCATCCAGGTAGTGCGGACGGATGATCTTTAGTGCTCCAGCGTGGTACTGGCGCGTCGCGACCGACTTCCCACCACTGATGGCAATCCCCAGCTCGAGAGTGCCAGTGGCAGGTTGATCGGCAGCGTGCCCAAACCGCTCTGGGGGAATCGACCACATACTAGCCATCGATGTCCTGCATGAGCACATCGTGGCGGATCCAGTTCAGGACCTCGTCAAGACCCTCGTCGGTCTTCAGGTTGGTCAGCACAAACGGCTTGTCGCCGCGGAACTGCTTGGAATCGTCGGCCATCACCTGCAGATCGGCACCAACGTGCGGAGCGAGGTCGGTCTTGTTGATCACGAACAGGTCGGACTTGATCATGCCCTGACCGGCCTTGCGCGGGATCTTCTCACCCTGGGCGACGTCGATGATGTAGATGGAGAAGTCCACCAACTCCGGGGAGAAGGTCGCGGACAGGTTGTCGCCGCCGGACTCGACGAAGACAAGCTCCAGATCCGGGTGGCGAGCCACCAGGTCCTCGTAGGCGGCCTCGTTCATCGAGGTGTCCTCGCGGATCGCGGTGTGCGGGCAGCCGCCGGTCTCGACGCCGACGATGCGGTCCTTCGGCAGGATGCCTTCGCGGGCGAGGATCTTCGCGTCCTCGGTGGTGTAAATGTCGTTGGTGATTGCGGCCATCGACACCTCGCCGTCCAGCGCGCGGGTAATGCGCTCGATCAGCGCAGTCTTGCCCGAGCCGACGGGGCCGCCAATTCCAACCTTGATCGTTGCCATAGTGAAATTACTTCCTTTCTTTTAAGACATGAACATGCGCGAACGCATGTATTGGTGCTGCATCTGCGCGATTTCCAGGCGCGGGAAGGAGACACCGAGGTCTGCCACGTCGTGGGTCAGCGTCTCCTCGGCGAAGCCCGGGAGGTACTCGTAGACGCTCACAAGAATCCTCTGACCGGCGTCCTGGCCGAGTGGGATCGCGCGGATCGCGTTCTGAGTCATCGAGTTGGCCATCTGCATCAGGTAGGCGCGCACTGCGGTGAGCTCGTCGACGCCGGCCGCTCCGAGCACGAGACCCGCGGCAATGCCGGGGTTGCCGTAGTAGCGGCGTTCACGCAGGCCCTGTTCGTACTCTTCGACGAGTGAATCCGCGGCGTCGATAATCCGTGCAACCTTCGCCATGCGCTTGCCCATCGCCTGCATCGAGGCTCGCAGCTCAACCGGGGTCTGGGTAGCGTGGCACAGCTCGTCGAGAAGCGTAAGCTCTTCCTTCGCTTGTTCGAGCGGCAAGTTCGCCGCCTGCAGACGAATTGCAAGTAGCACGGACAGCGCCTCGCCGTACGTGGCCTGGTGCAAATAGCCGATCAGCCACTTCAGGTAGCTGTCCGGATCGCTGACTTCGTCGCGCTGGATGAATGTCTCCATGCCTGCGGAGTGGGCAAACGCACCGGTCGGCAGGGCCGAGTCGGTGATGTGCCAGACAACCAGGCTGGCGCGCACATCAGTGGGTATGTTCTGCATGACGGAAAGCCCTCGGCATTACGTAGTCCCCACGGTGGTAGTTCACGCCGACGTGGTCCAGGTGGTGCTCCACCGTGTGGTCGTAGCGCACGACCATGACCTCGGCGCCAAAATCGCTGTCGGCGCCGAAGAACTGCGCCTGCAGGTGGCGGTTACCCAGCGAGTGAGCCACCTTCAGTGCCTCTTCGATCGAGGCCGGCTGAATCACCAGCACGTCGAGCGGGGCCATCGATGCCACGATGACACCCTGGTCGGTCTCGGCGAGGATGTCGCCGTCCTCGAGTTCGCGCACGGACTTGTCCAGCTTCAGCCCAAGCTCGGTGCCGCCCTCGGTGGTGACGCGCTGGATCCGCTTCAGCCGGCTCTCGTTGTCGAATACCACGCGGTCGGCGACGTGCGCGTTAGCGCCAAGGTCGCGGACGTTACCGCGAAGTTCAGTAACAATCATGTTCAACTCCTTTGAAAAAACGAAAGCGGAGTGGCCGAAGCCTCTCCGCTCACGCTGGGTTTCTAGTTCAGACTAGCTGGTTTTCGCCACAAGGTCTAACTAGAACAGGAAGTAGCGCTGTGCCATCGGCAGCACCTCTGCCGGCTCAGACGTCACCTTCTTGCCGTCGACGGTCAGCTCGTAGGTCTCCGGATCGACCTCGATGTTCGGCGTAGCGTCGTTGTGCTTCATGTCCTTCTTGGAGATGTTGCGCATGTTCTTCGCCTCGACGTACTTGCGGCCGATGTTCAGCGACTCCGGAACGCCCGCCTCGAATGCGGCTGTGGACAGGAAGGTCACCGAGGTGCGGGCAGCAGCGTGGCCGTAGGCACCAAACATGTCGCGCATGGTGCGCGGCTGCGGGGTCGGGATCGAAGCGTTGGAGTCACCCATCACGGAGCGAACAATGAAGCCGCCCTTGAGCACGGTGTTCGGCTTGACACCAAAGTACGCCGGCTCCCAGATAACCAGGTCGGCAATCTTGCCTTCCTCGACGGAACCAACTGCGTGGGAGACACCAGCGGCGATTGCCGGGTTGATGGTGTACTTCGCCACGTAGCGCTTGATGCGGTTGTTGTCGTTGCCCTCGGAGTCGCCCTCGAGCGGACCGAACTGCTCCTTCATGCGGTGAGCAACCTGCCAGGTGCGCAGGACGACCTCACCGACACGGCCCATGGCCTGGGAGTCAGAGGAGGTAATCGACATGGCACCCATGTCGTGCAGCACGTCCTCAGCAGCGATGGTCTCGCGGCGGATGCGGGAGTCAGCGAATGCGACGTCCTCCGGCAGGTCCGGGTTGAGGTGGTGGCACACCATGATCATGTCAAGGTGCTCATCCAGCGTATTCACCGTGTACGGCAGGGTCGGGTTGGTCGACGCCGGCAACACGTTGCTCAGACTTGCAGCCTTCACAATGTCCGGAGCGTGGCCACCGCCGGCGCCCTCGGTGTGGAAGGTGTGGATAACGCGGTCGCCGATTGCCTCGATGGTGTTGTCCACGAAGCCGCCCTCGTTCAGGGTATCGGTGTGGATCGCGACCTGGATGTCCATCTCGTCCGCCACGGAGAGCGCGGTGTCGATGGAGTTGGCGGTTGCGCCCCAGTCCTCGTGGATCTTCAGGCCAATCGCACCAGCACGGATCTGCTCACGCAGCGGGTTGGCGTCGGACGCGTGGCCCTTGCCCAGGAAGCCAACGTTGACCGGGAAGTCGCGGGTGGCCTGGATCATGCGCGTGATGTTTGCTGCACCAGCGGTAACGGTGGTCGCGTTGGTGGACTCGGCCGGGCCAACGCCGCCACCGATCATGGTGGTGGTGCCGTTGTCGAGCGCGACGCGGGCCTGTTCCGGGGAAATGAAGTGGATGTGGGTATCGAGCGCACCAGCGGTGACGATCTTGCCCTCACCAGAGATAACCTCGGTGCTGACACCGATGACGATGTCGATGTCGTCCTGGATGTCCGGGTTACCGGCGGCACCGATCTTGATGATCTTGCCGTCCTTGATAGCGATGTCAGCGACGTAGATGCCGGTGTAGTCGATGATCAGCGGGCCGGTGATGACAACATCGGGAACCTGCTCGTCGCCTACCCAGCGGCTGTTCTGGCCCATGCCGTCGCGGATGACCTTGCCGCCACCGAAGGTGACTTCCTCACCGTAGTGGGTCAGGGACTTCTCAACGCGCGCCACAAGGTTGGTATCCGCCAAGCGGACGCCGTCACCGGTAGTCGGGCCGTAGAGCTCGGCGTACTGTTTACGCTCCATCTCAAATGCCATGATTAAATACCTTTCTCTTTGGTGCCTTGTGTTTAGTCGACCGGGCCGTTGACCTTGGAGTTGAAGCCGTGAACCTCACGGCGACCACCGAAGTCGACGAGCTGGACGGTGCGGCTGTCGCCCGGCTCCAGGCGCACAGCGGTGCCTGCCGGGATGTCGAGACGCTTGCCGTGAGCTGCCTCGCGGTCGAACTCGAGCTCGGAGTTTGCCTCAGCGAAGTGGAAGTGGGAGCCAACCTGGACGGGGCGGTCGCCGCGGTTCGTCACCTCGAGGGTGGTTGCCTCGCGGCCCTCGTTCATGGTCAGTGGCCCGTTATCAGAAATGAAGTACTCACCAGGGATCATGGAAAACTCTCTTTTCTTAGCGGATCGGGTTGTGAACGGTGACCAGTTTGGTGCCGTCGGGGAAGGTTGCCTCTACCTGTACGTCGGAGATCATCTCCGGGACACCCTCCATGACGTCGTCGCGGCTGAGCACCTCGACACCCTCGCTCATCAGCTGCGCAACGGTCTTGCCGTCGCGCGCACCCTCGAGGATGAAGTCGGAGATCAGAGCCACGGCTTCTGGATGGTTGAGCTTGAGGCCACGCTCTTGACGGCGACGTGCGACGTCTGCGGCAACCACGATGAGAAGCTTTTCCTGCTCACGCTTGGTCAGTTTCATTTTTGCTCCTTATATTTCGACGGCCCCAGCAAGCTACTGCTCGCCGGGGATCGGTAACTAGTTACAGCTTGTTCGGGTTGTTCGGAACTTCCTCCGGCGAGTGGCCAGGAGCCAGTCCTTCCCTTTGTAGCTGATCCGACAGATTGGCGTCGGGGTTCTCCTCGCCTGACTTCTTCTTCTTGCCAAACAGGATTGCGAACAAACCGTTCTGGTATGCCACCGTTGCAAGAATCATCAGCACACCGATGATCTGCAGCAGCGACGGGATCTCACCGAACAGCGGCGCCGCGATGATCACGGAGGTCACAGGCGACAGCAGCAGGATGCCGGCGGACAACGTCGGGTCGAGCCAGACGGTGCCGTACTGGACGAAGGTCCATGCCAGTGCCTGGCCGAAGATTGCCAGCGAGATCAGGGCGATCCAGTTACCAGCGGTCAGCGGGTCGCCGAGCGTGGTCTCCGGGTTGACGGACGGCAGCACGCCGTCGATAAGCACACCGTTCTTGAAGTCGAAGCCGCCGCGGGCGGAGAAGGTGTGAGCGATGATCGTCGGTGCAACCATCTGCGCAGCAGCGGTGTACATCATCGGCTGGATGTAGAGATCCTTACGAGCCGAGGTACCGGCCTTGCGCGAGAAGTAGAGGTAGAACGAGTAGCAGATACCGGAGGTCAGACCGAAGGCAGTACCCAGGGTTGCGGTCTTGATGCCGTAGATGGTCTCAGGACCGGTTGCCTCTGCGGTCTGCTCGAACACGCCACCGGTCAGCATCACGCCGACCGCCATGATCGGAACAAGCACGAGGAAGACCGGCGGGATCTTGTACTTGTCAAAGATCGCGGTCAGCATCGGCACGATGATCACCTGGAGGTTCAGCAGAATAGCTGCGACACCCGCGCCGATGTAGAAGATGGAGTAGTTCCAACACGTAAAGTCGACACCCAGGAAGAGACCGGAGATCACGGAGTACATGATGCTCCTCTTAGTCAGGCCTTCCTTCTTCTTCATCTCCCAAATACCGAACGGGAGGAGAATAAGGAAGCCAAGAGACACACGGAGGAAGGCCTGGCTGGCCGGGTCCATGTTGGCAGCCTTCACCAACAGAGGAGTTGAGGCGAGGAATGCGGTACCAAGAGCAAGCACCGCCAGAGCTTTGCCGTGAGACACCGGTTTGACCGGCGGTGGCGTCCGGACACCCGCCACACTGTTTACTGATGATGTTGTCATGGGGTTCACAGTAGATAACTTGTGTAGTGACACCAATACGAAACGCATTTTCTGCATTTTTTACACTAGGTCATAATTTATGCACCGCGTTTCCCGAGCTGATCCCGCATGCGAGCCCACCGTATACAAGTCACACTTCCCTATAACGGGGGTAGCAATGGCGTTTATGGTGCAGAAACAGTACAGATGTTATTTTTCATCGCATTTTGGTGTGCCCTTTAATTGAAACTCCAACCATGTATATTTTAATCAAGCACTCAGTTGATTTTATGCAGGGGAAGTAGACTGTGGGCCGTGAATGTATCGACGCTACCCACCTCCGAGCTCGCGCGCACAGCCCGACAGCTCAACTTGCCCGGATTCGGCATCGAACAGCAGGAACGACTCCGAGGCGCCCACGTCCTTGTCATCGGCGCAGGCGGCCTCGGATGCCCCGTGATGCAAACGCTCGCTGCTACCGGTGTCGGCACCATCACCGTGGTCGACGATGACGTCGTCTCGCTCTCCAACATCCACCGCCAGATTCTCTTCGGCGCCTCCGACGTGGGCCGAAAGAAGGTCGAGGTTGCGGGGCAGCGGTTACGCGAGCTGCAGCCCGACATCACCGCGCATGCGGTAGACGGCAGGCTTACGGAAGACAACATTGTCGAGTCGCTGCGGGGCATTGACATGCTTATCGACGGCTCCGACACCTTCCAAACCAAATTCCTCGCCGCCGACGCCGCCGAAATCACCGGTACTCCCCTCGTGTGGGGCTCCGTCTTGCGCTACCGCGGCGACGTTGCCCTGTGGTGGTCCGGCCCCGGCGCCCCCAGCGACGGAGTGGGTATGCGCGACCTCTACCCCACCCAGCCGGACCCGGATTCTGTTCCCGACTGCGCCACAGCCGGCGTCCTCGGCGTCACCACGAGCGTCGTCGGCGGCCTGATGGCCACCGAGGTAGTGAAGTTCCTCACCGGAGTCGGCGACTCACACATTGGCCGCCTCCACATGTACGACGCGCTCACCGCCACCGTTCGACACTTCAACGTCACTCGTGATCCAAGTCGCGAGCTGGTGCGGGAACTAGGGACCTACGCAGGAGTCTGCGCGGTGCCAGGCGCTAGCACCGAAGCGGCTGATAGTGAAGGGCAGCACCTCATCGACCTTCTTGCGGGCGGCGACGCCGTCTCCTTGGACGTGCGGGAACCCCACGAGAAGCTGCTCAAGGACATCGCGCACCCCGGAGCAAACCTCCCCATGAGCGAGCTTGAACGCACCGCCGAAGTGCTCGATACTCTCCCCGCTGGCGACGTCGTGGTCTACTGCGCCTCAGGGAGGCGTTCAGCCCGGTTCGTCGAGGAGTTCGCCGACGCCGCCGAGGCACGCGGACTTACCCTTTACACCCTCCCCGGCGGTGCGAACCGCTGGGGTACTGACCTGCTCTAACAGCTCGTGGTGCTACGACGCTATGGGGCTACGACCCACGTGTGGGGTTGCGTTGCTATGCAACAAGCTCCTCTTGGCGGCGCACCGTAGCGCGCCGCACGAACCACGCGGCCACGAACGAGAACGCGAGCGACACCAACACGCCCAGATTTGCGTCCGCCCACTGCTCGCCCACTAGCGGTAGCAGGTAGCCCTGCCAGTTGTTCCAGGCGGCCTCATCCGCAAACGCGTTGACCACGAGGCCCCAGCCAAGCACGGAGGCGACCGCCATGATGGTAATGGAGGCCCAATCCACCGAGCCGTAGCGGCCCGACGGGGAAAAGAGCGCGGCCTCGTCGTAGTCCTGCGTGCGCGTAAAGATGTCCGCGATGAGGATGCCGGCCCAGCTGGCGAGCGGTACGCCAAGGGTGATGAGGAAAGACTGGAAGGGCCCGAGGAAGTCTTGGGCGTAAAACACCACCCAGATCGTGCCGGCGGTGAGGATCACGCCGTCGACAGCCGCGGCGACCGGCCGAGGGATATTGATGCCGAGGGTGATGAGCGTCAGCCCCGAAGAGTAAATGCCCAGCACCGCCCCGGAGACAAGCGCCAGCACCGCGGCGATGAGGAAAGGCACGAGCACCCAGGTGGGCAGTATGGTAGCCAGCGCGCCAATGGGGTCTGCTGCGATCGCGTCCGCGAGCGCCGCGTCAGAGCCGGCAAGTAGTAGGCCGAAGATGATCAGCACCACCGGGGCGATCGCGCCGCCGAAGGTGTTCCAGAAGACGATTGAACGGTCAGGCGTGTCCCGGCGCTGGTAGCGCGACCAGTCCGCGGCAATATTGATCCAGCCCAAGCCGAAGCCCGTCATTACCATCACTAGCGCGCCGATGACCGAACCGGCAGAGCCGGCGGGGATGGAACGCACCGCGTTAAAGTCGATGTGGGGGATGGTGAGCATGGCATAGAGCGCGGTGATGGCGCCGGTAATCCAGGTGAGGATCGACTGAAGGCGCATGATGGTGTGATAGCCCAGCACGGACGCGCCGACGATTAGCACCGCCACGACGAGGGTGGCAATAACCTGCGTCACTGTCCCCGGCTCAGCCCCGAGCTGGCGAATTACTGTGGTAGTGGCCAGCACCGCCATGATGGACAGAAAAGTCTCCCACCCGATTGAGGTGAGCCAAGAGACGATCCCGGGCACTTTCTGCCCGTTGACGCCGAACGCGGCTCGGGAAAGGACCATGGTGGGAGCAGAACCACGCTTGCCCGCCACTGCGATCAGACCGCACAGGAAGAACGAAAACGTCACGCCGAACGCGGTGACCAGCGCCGCCTGCCAGAACGAGATGCCGAACCAGAGGATGAATGAGCCGTAGGAGATACCGAACACGGACACGTTTGCCGCGAACCATGGCCAGAAGAGGTCTGCGGGCTTCGCAGTACGCTCTGCCTCTGGGACGATGTCAATGCCGAGGGTTTCCACAACCGGCGAGTTCGTGCCTTTCACAGGGCTAACCGTACTGGATGCTGGGGACTTGCTGAAAATAATATTTGCCCGGCACCTTCGGCCCCACCAACACCCCCAGCGTCGTTATTGAACCGAGGCGAAGAACGACTTCATGATGAAGTACGACTCCTTCAGCCGATGGGCCGTCTCGAAACGGTCCCACATGTCCCAGGTGTTGCGCACCGGCGTGGTCGCCTGCTGCGCCACGTCGTCGCCGTCACCGCCGGCGAACACGAAGCTTAGCCCAGTGTTGTCGACGAACTTGCTTTCGTTTACGGACTTGTCATCCCACAGGTCCGCGGTCACCTCGCGCCGGCTCGGGTCGCGAAAATTCATTAGCAACCACGGGACGCGCACCTCCAGCTTAAATTTGCCGGAGGACCAAGCGTAGCCCGTCAACGAATTGTAGTTATCTGCCTCAGGATCGCCGTTGCCCTCCCGCAGCGCACCTGCCTCGTACTCCTCAAAGGGGAACCATTCGCCCGTTTCTGCGTTTCGCATCTGCTTGTTCAACACGTAGGGTGCTGTTGCAAACTTCAGGCGGAGAGCCGTGACGACCCAGTCTTCATCCTCTGATGCTCGCTGCGGGTCGGCGTTCTCAGGCAGCCTCGAACACCCGGCTGACGATCACCGCATCCGGGTTCGGTTGCTCGTAGGCAAACATCGCGCCCTGGCCTTTCCGTAATGAGTGCATCGCTTCCATCCCTTTCAACGTCCGGTACGCCGAGGTCCGGTTTTTGAACGCCCCCTTCGGTCCGAGGATCCGTTTCAGCCGCCCATGATCTCCTTCAATGACGTTATTGAGGTATTTCACCTGCCGGTGTTCCACGGTCTGCGGGCAGATTCCCTCTGACTTCAACTCGGCGATTGCCCTGGCCAGGGAGGGTGCTTTATCGGTGTTGATCACCCGCGGGAACCCGGTTATCGTGTTCGACCTCAGGGTCTTGGCCAGGAAACGCTTCGCTGCGGCGACATTACGCTTTGGGGACAGGTAAAAATCCAGGGTATGCCCACCCGCGGTGATGGCCCGATAGAGGTAGCACCACTTTCCCCCGACCCGGATATAGGTCTCGTCCACCCGCCAGGACCGGGCCTGCCAATCCGGGACTTGTCGGTACCACCGGGTCTGCTTGTCCAGCTCAGGAGCATATTTCTGGACCCAGCGGTAGATGGTGCTGTGATCGACCGGTACGCCGCGTCCGGTCGTCATTTCTTCCAGATCGCGGTAGCTGAGCCCGTAGCGGCAGTACCACCGGACCGCCCACAGGATGTTTTCACGGGGGAAATGACGACCGGAGAAGATGCCCATGGCTGTGATTATTTCACGCAGGTCTTCCTGTCGCCCGAACTTTGCAACAGCACCCTTTTGGCGGTCCAGGAGGTGTGCCCAATTGGATTACAAGTACCTACACACTTGATCGGTGCTGCACGTTTCAGGGTCCGGGTGTGCGGCGTCCTGTCTGAGGTCCGCGATAGTGTCGCGCAGCACGGAGAGCTGCGCGATCTGCTGCTCGATCTCAGCGAGGCGCACGTCAAGCAGGTCGCGCACGTGCTCGCAGGGCGCCTGGCCGCCGTCGCGGATGTCGAGGATCTGGCGGATCTGGGCGAGGGTCAGCCCGGCGGCCTGGCCCCGGTGGATGAACCCGACCCGACCCACGGCATCCTCGGCGTAGTCCCGATAGCCGGAGGCCAATCGCTCGGCCGGAGGGAGCAGCCCCGACTCCTCGTAGAACCGCAGGGTCTTGGTCGTGGTTCCGGTTGCTTCCGCAAGCTGTCCAATCCTCATGTTCGCCGATTCCCCTTCCAATGGCCACCACACTTGACCTTCCATTGTACTGGAAGGTTCACAATGGTTCCATAGGAACTTTTGAACCACAGGGAAGAGACATCTGGAATGACAAACGAAAAGTTCGATCTGGCGATTATTGGTTCCGGCGGCGGAGCGTTTGCGGCCGCGATCCGGGCCACCGGGCTGGGCAAGCGCGTCGTGATGGTGGAGCGCGGCACCGTGGGCGGGACATGCGTGAACACGGGCTGCGTCCCGTCGAAGGCGCTCCTGGCTGCCGCGGAGGCCCGCCACGTGGCGTTGGATTCGGCCCGCTTCCCTGGGGTGGCGGCCTCGGCGGGCCCGGTGGACATGCCGGCCCTGATTCAGGGCAAGGCCGCGCTGGTTGAAAGCATGCGCACGGAGAAGTACGTCGATCTGGCCGCGGACTACGGGTGGACGATGATCTCGGGGGACGCGTCGTTCACCGGAACCCAGGACGCACCGCTGCTCCGGGTGATCTCCCCGGATGGTGCAGTGAGAACGATCGAGGCCGGGCACTACCTCGTGGCCACTGGCTCCGCACCCTACGTGCCCCCCGTTCCCGGACTGGCCGAGGCCGGGTACCTGACCTCGACGACGGCGATGGAACTGGACGAGGTGCCCGAATCAATGCTGATCCTGGGCGGAGGCTATGTTGCCCTGGAGATGGCACAGCTTTTCTCCCGGCTGGGCTCCCGGGTGACCATGCTGGTCCGTTCCCGGTTGGCCTCGCAGGAGGAACCGGAGGCATCCAAGGCGTTGGCGGGGGTGTTCGCCGACGAGGGGATCCGGGTGGTCCGGCGGGCCATGGCCGACTCCGTGGCCTCCGGCCCGGACGGGGTCTCGGTGACGGCAAACGTGGCCGGGGACGAGGAGGTGTTCCGCGCTTCCCACATCCTCGTGGCACTGGGCCGCCGCCCGGTGACCGAGGGACTGGACCTTGACGCCGTCGGGGTGAAGACCGGCGCATCCGGCGAGATCGTGGTCGATTCCCGCCTGGCCACGTCCAACCCGCGGGTTTGGGCCGCCGGGGACGCGACCGGCCATCGGGAGTTCGTTTACGTCGCAGCGGCCCACGGCGCCCTGGCCGTGGACAATGCGTTCACCGATGCCCTGGCCGAGGTCGACTACCGGCACCTGCCCCGTGTCACCTTCACCAGTCCCGCCATCGGGGCGGTCGGGATGACGGAAAAGGAAGCTGTCGCCGCCGGGATCAGCTGCAAGTGCCGGGTCCTCCCCCTGGAGTACGTGCCGCGAGCCGTGGTCAACCGCGACACCCGCGGCTTCATCAAGGTTGTCGCGGACCGCGACACCGGACGGATCCTGGGCCTCTCCGCGGTGGCCAAGGACGCCGGGGAAATCGCCGCCGCCGGCGTCTACATCCTCGAAGCGGGCATGACCACCGCGCAGGTCGCCGCCGCCTGGAGCCCCTACCTGACGATGTCCGAGGGCATCAGGATCGCCGCCAAGGCCTTCAACACCGACGTCTCCAAGCTCTCCTGCTGCGCCTGAGCTGCAGCCCCCACTGCCGAAGCAAAGGAATGCCATGACCGCCACTGA
Source organism: Corynebacterium sp. Marseille-Q4381 (assembly GCF_036881695.1). Taxonomy (NCBI): domain Bacteria; kingdom Bacillati; phylum Actinomycetota; class Actinomycetes; order Mycobacteriales; family Corynebacteriaceae; genus Corynebacterium; species Corynebacterium sp. Marseille-Q4381. The sequence continues at coordinate 47,443 of NZ_JBAJNR010000002.1, forward strand.
CCAGGCCCTCACCTATCTGTTGTCCCCCGCGCGCTCCGGAATAGACCCGGAATTGTTCGTGCCGCTGCTGCGGCTCCTGGCCGAGGGCGAGCCCGTCACGGTCGCCGAACTGGCCACCGCCAGTGGCCGGAGCGAAGACACGGTCCGGCAGGGACTGGCCGCCGTCCCGGACACCGAGTACGACGACGAGGGCCGCATCATCGGCCTGGCCCTGACGATGCGGCCCACCCCGCATCGCTTCACCCTGGCCGGGGAACAGCTCTACACCTGGTGCGCCCTGGACACCCTCTTCTTCCCGGCCCTGATCGGGAAGGCCGCAACCATTGAGTCGACCTCCCCGGGTAGCGGGACCCTCATCCGGGTGATGACGGACGCGGACGGCACGGTGACCTCCGTGCAGCCGGCCACCGCCGTCGTGGCCATCATCAGCCACCCGGGCACGGGGCCGGTGCGGTCATCGTTCTGCAACCAGGTCCACTACTTCGCCTCCCGCGAGGACGCCCAGCCGTGGTTGGATTCCCATCCCGACGGCGAAGTCCTGGACATCGAGGCGGCACACCGGGCCGGTGCCGCCATGGCCGCCGCCCTCCTCGCCGCGGCCGCCACGCGGGCCCCCGCGGCGCAGGACTCCTGCTGCTGAGCTTTAAAAGGCCATGACATGACCCAGCACCCAGAACAGCCAGACACCGGCCATCAACCCGTCCGGCAGACCGGTCGCCCCGGGCGATACCACACACTGGCCGCAGGAATCGGCATAGCAGCGGCCATGATCCTGTGCTGCGCAGGACCCATCCTCATCGCCGCCGGAGCCCTCGGCGCGATCGCCGGATTCTTCTCAAATCCCCTCGTGTTACTCGCGGCCGCCACGGTGCTCCTGGCCGGGATCATCGCCGTCACCAGGCAGCGAAAACGCCGCAGGACCGACGACTGCTGCCCTCCCGCATCCCCCGAGCACCACCGCACCGACCACGGCACCGCCTGAGTCCCCATCCCCATTCCTGGAAGGAACCACCAGACACCATGACATACCCGAGATCCCGCCGTTCTCTGTCCGTTCCCCGGCCCAGGCACCTCGCCTCCGCCCTGTTTCTGACAGCGGTCATGGCACTGACAACCGCCTGCGCCAGCTCACCGAGCGGCCCGTCGGCCGCGCCAAGCGGTTCGTCGCCCGACGCGGCCGGTGCCGTTGCTGTTACGGTCTCCGACATTGACGGCACTACCCGGACCATCCCGGACGGTAAGCCCGCAGCACTGTTCTTCTTCTCTGCCGGATGCGGTGAGTGTGTGGAAGGGGCCGATTCCCTGAACAAGGCCTCCACGGCCCTGGGAAGCTCGGCCGACTACCTCCTGGTGGACGTGGACCCCCGAGAACCGAAGGAGACCATCAACGGATTCCGCGATTACATCAAGGCCCCTGAGCTCCCTGCCGTCATCGACACCGAGGCCACACTGACCACCCGGTACAAGGTCACCTCTATAAGCACCCTGGTGGTGGTCGACGCGAAGGGCGACGTTACCTTCCGGGCCACCGACCCGTCTGCGGAAAAGATCCAAGAAGAACTCACCAAGGCCGGTGCCCAATGACAGCCCTGCTTGCCCTGGCCTTCGCCGCTGGAATGATTGCCCCGGTCAATCCCTGCGGTTTCGCCCTCCTGCCCGCCTGGATAGCCCAGACCATCGGGGACGCCCGGACGCGCCCGCTCGCGCTGCGTCTGGCCCACGGGCTCCGGGCCGGGCTCGCGCTCAGCCTCGGCTTCGCCGGGACCCTGGCAGCCTTCGGGCTGATCGTCAGCGCGGGCGCCAGGACCCTGATCAGCGCAGCGCCCTGGCTGGGAATGGCCACCGGGGTGATCCTTCTCCTGCTAGGCCTGGCCATGCTCACCGGACTCACACCACGGCTCCGTCTGCCGGCCTGGGCCACGAAACCCCGCACACAAGAAGCCGCAGGGGCAGGTCACAAAACCGGGCGCATGGTGGCCTTCGGGATCGGATACGCCGCAGCATCCCTCGGCTGCACCCTCGGGGTGCTCCTGGCCGTGATCGCCCAAGCCCAGGCCGTCGCCAGCTACGCCGGGCTGCTCGCGGTCTTCGCCGCCTACGCCGCAGGCTCGGCCACTGTCCTGATGCTCGTTTCGGCAGGCACGGCCATCGCCGGGGCCGCCCTCGGGCGAAGAATCACCGGCCTGGCCAAGCACAGCAACCGCATCACCGCCTTCATCCTCACCATAACCGGCGCCTACCTCAGCTGGTATTGGTATCCCGCCGCCACCGGCGGAACCGCACAGGCCAACAGCCTCGCCGTATGGTCAGCCGCCGCCAGCGCCTGGATCAGCGACAACAGCACCCTGATCGCAGCCCTCGCCGCAGCCGTGGTGCTCGCATCGGCATTGGCCGTCCTCAACCGGCGCAGGAGACTGCGCATCAGACAGGGAACGCCGCCCACAGGCGAGGGCCCCGGGCAAAGCGGGGAACCCGACTGCTGCACACCAACTCCGGACAACAACTCGACCGAGGACCGGCCAGGCACGATCCCGTAGCTGGCCGAGGACTCCCAAAAAGCAAGGGGGAGAGGGAACCTTGCCCATCTTCTGGCAAACGAGGCGCCCGCCTATCAGGACAGGTTGGTACAGCGGCATCAGGCCGGAAGTCAATTCGTGCAGAGGGCTTCGGGCAATCCGTCAGGAGCCCTCTGTACCGCCCCCGCAATGACGGGAACGTCAGTGTGGTGGACTTCGGAAAGCCACAGTGACACCCACTAGTTGTACTCGACCGTGACGTTGGTGGCACTTTCGGTCTTGTGAAATAGCTAGGCCTCCTGGCTTAGTGGAGCTGTCTAGTTCTTCACTGCCAGGAGGCCTCTACGCCCAACGGTAACGCCCGCTTGACCACGCATGCGAGAGCGTTGCTGGTGGCCAGGCAAGCTCATCCATATCGATGTGAAGAAACTCAGCCGCATCCCCGACAGCGGCGGTTGGCGAGTCCACGACCGATCCGCGACCGGAAGACCCGATCGGGTTCGACCACGTCCATGCCGCTGTCGATGACCACACCCGACTCGCTTATATGGCCCACTAGCGGTCGCGGAGCGTCCTGAAAACCTAAAGTTTTATGAGACACCCGGCAGGAACTGGAATGTGAGACCGTTTCATGGGGCAATTGGCCTCCTCCCCGTCTCACTAAAGCGTCTCGCCCTAAGTTGTCGCAGGGTGGTGCTCGGTAGGGGTTTGTGAGGCATAATCGAGACATGAGGCTTTTGGGGTACACCCCAAGCGAACAATTTGTGAATGACAAAACTTCCTGTTCGCTAGGGTTAGTTCCAAGACTAACGGAACAGAACCGTCACTGCCTCTGGAGATCACTGAACAGTTGGGGGCGATCTCAGGACAAAAGGTGGGCTATGCCCGGGTGAGTTCGAAAGATCAGAACCTTGATCGTCAGATTGAACAACTCAAGGCAGAGAAGGTCTTCACCTATTACACGGATAAGGCCAGTGGTGGATCGCGTGAGCGCCCTGGACTTGATGAAGCAATGCGATATGTCCGTGCAGGAGATCAGCTTGTCGTCACGTCGATGGATCGGTGCGCGCGTTCACTGACGGATCTGTACGCCATTGTTGACGAGCTAGTCAGCAAAGGAGTGTCGGTGAAGTTCCTCAAGGAGGGACAGACCTACTCAAAAGACTCCACCCCGATCGCCAAGCTGATGCTAGGGCTGTTGGGTTTTGTTCAGTTGGGTATGGCCGTGAAAGAGCTGGATCAACACCGTGAAATAGTTGAAAAAAATAACCCCGCAGGTTTCCCTGCGGGGTGTCGTTGTTAGAACGGTGCTTCGTCGTTGTCGGCGTCAGCGCCAGCCAGGGCGGCGTTCGCCGCCTCGCCTCCGCGACGGGCTGCGCGCGCAGCGGACTCTTTCTTGGAGTCGATCAGCTGCACGGTGTCGATACGGGCGACCAGCGGGTAGTGCTTCACACCGTCCTTGTCGGTGTAGACGTCGGTTTTCAGCGAGTAGCTCACCGCAACGCGATCGCCGGAGCCGACGCAGCCGAACACGCCGGGGTTCTTAGCGTCCTGGACGTAGCCGGTCAGCTCCACGATCTCGCTTTCCACCTTGCCGGTGGCCTTGTTCTTGAAGGTGTTGCGCGCATAGACGCTGAGTTTCACCGTCGCGCCACCGTTTGCGTGCTCGAACAGCTTCGGTGCGCGAGCTGCGTTGCCGACGATGGTGCCGTTGTTGAAGGGGTTGGACATGTTGGTTCTCCTTACCTGAGTGGGTGTGAATTGCCGTGCAATTTGGGTACTTAAGCAGCTGCTTTGCTGCTGCGGGGTGGTTGCGCTGTCGTTACAGCACTGCCCAGGGCAGCGGTGTGCCTGCCGCCTCTAGGTCGCGCAGTTCTTGCGCTGCGCCCGGATCGGCGTCCTCGCCGTCGATGCCGTCGGCGAGCTGGTAGAGCAGTTCCAGGTCGGTGTGGGTGATGTCGCGCATCACGTGCCTCCTTGTTCGGATTGATGGTCAATCCGTCTGTTGGAGACAGCTCTGCTGTCTAGGGGTCGCTCCCCTACCTCGTTGAGGTGTCTGTCGTCGCAAGCCACGGCCGACGAGAAAAAGAAACCCCATTGCATTGCTGCAACGGGGTGTGTGGTGCTACTCGGCAAACAAGATCGTGCGGGTCTTCTCGGCGCCTTCGCGGACAAGCTCGACCATCCGCTCGCCCTGGCCGTTATCGGTCAGCTTCGCCACCAGCGACGGGAAGTTCTCGTCTGGCCCGATCTCGGTGGCTCGCTGCGCAGCCACGCCAGCTAGTCCCGGCTGGCCGGTGGCGTGCGCGAGCACTGCGACAGTGGCGGTGAGCTGCGCCCGCATCCCCGGCCAGCTGGTCGGGACAGCGCGCATAACCTGCTCTATGAACGCAAGGCCCGCCTGCGGGTCATCGAGCAGCGCTGCGAGCAGCGTGTCTCGCAAGCGCTTTGTAGTGAAGCATTTCAGCGCCGATCGAACAGCGCGCGTGCTCGGCTGGGTTATTCCTGCCGCCGCCTGCTCGTATTCACGCTGCAGCACGTCGGAGAACATGGGCGGGATATACGCCAGCGCGTCTTCGATGATGTCGGCGTGCTCGGCAGCGTCGATGCCGTGATCGGTGCTGTTCAACCGTGCTTCGATGTCGTCTTTGCTCGGCTCCGGCAGCTCTCCGGTGTGCTCTAGCATCTGCCGCAGCGCCGCCGATGCGGCGACCTCGCCGACAACGCCGTGGCGCGGCTCGTCGATGAGCGGATGCTGGTACACAGACCACCACGCAGCCCCGGTGACGATCTCAGGCACCTGCACCACCCCGAGCAGCGGCGGTAGGTGCACTGCCCCGCTGGTGAGGTACGTGGCCGTCTCGTCGAAGATCGGCTGTGCAATGTCGTCGCTGATCATGTACGCGATAACAGCGTCGAGTTCGAGGTGGTGGACCCACGCTGCGAACCGCTCGCGGCTTTCGGTGAGCTTTGCAACAGCTTCGTCCAGGTCGAACCGCGCGACCGGGCCGAGGCGGACGGTGTCGACGCCCTCGTCGTCGACGAAGAACGCGAGGATCAGCGAGTTGTTCGGGTAGAACCCGAGGATGCCGGGGAGGTTCGCGAGGATCTCGCCGTGGGATGCAAGCGTGTGGGAATGAGTGGACATGGCAGTGCTCCTTTGCACGAATACGGGGTGTACGTGGGCAATCCCGTATTCAGTCCGGCTCTGCCGGTCGCGCCCTGCCACGGCACCACCGCACCTGAAGCGTGCTGAGCGTCGCTAGCGCAGCCTGATGCTCGCTCGCTGGGTGCGAGCGCTAGCGACGCAGCATTGTTAGATCCCCGCGTCGCCGCTGGTTAAGCGTTACCTTTGGCGCGGTTGTGAGACTTGCACAGCAGTTCGCAGTTGCTTTCCTCGAACTGCCGGCTCCCGTGGCGTTCCTTCGTTGCTGCCGTCCTAGCAATCACTAAGCAATGCACCGAAAACCTGCGCCGCGTCGTTGGAGCGTCGCAGTTCCGTTTGGTGCAGGATTTTGACCCTAGTGCACCAGCTAGTGCACCAAATGGCGATCCGATCACAAAATGAAGAAGGCCCATACCAGCGTTTCCACTGGTAGGGGCCTTATCTTAGTAGCGGGGGCTGGATTCGAACCAACGACCTCTGGGTTATGAGCCCAGCGAGCTACCGAGCTGCTCCACCCCGCGCCGGGTGATATTCAATTTCACCTGCTGCCTTGATCGGCAACGGTGATCACTATACGTACCAACGCAGAAGACGCCAAATCCCCTGGCCAGATGGATTACTGGCGCAGGGGATGGTGGGTGGCCACCAAGGTTTTGACGCGAGGCGTTAGTTCTGCAGGCCCTGGTAGTCGGCCACCGCCTTGTCCAGTGCGTCGAGTGCTCGGCCATAGTCCTCAAACGAGCCGTCGCGGGCGCTCTCGAGCTGGCGGAGGGCGTCGTTAATGTTGCTCAATGCTTCCTCGGCGTTCGCCGCGCCCGGGACACGAGCAGGTGCCTCGTCGGCCGCACCGCCCGTCTCGTCGTTGACGTCCGGCGACGTCGGGGACGCCATGTCCGCCTCGGTACGGGTGCCAGCGGACTCCTCGTCCACCACGTCAATGTCCTGGGCTGCAGACGGGTTGATACCCACCTGGGACAACGCCTGCGAGATCGTCGGCGCGTAACCCACCTGGCCGCGGTAGAACACCAGCACGCGCAAAAGCTTCGGGAACGCGGATTCCTGGTCCTTGCGCTGCGAGTAAATCGGCTCGACGTAGAGGATCTCGCCGCCACCAACCGGCAGCGTCAAAAGGTTACCGTTCTTCAGGTCATTGGTGCCCTCCCACAGCGTCCGGTCGCGGGCGACCTGGTCCGAGGACATCAGCGCGTCCTGCGCCTGCTTCGGGCCCTGGGTCTGCGTCGTGGTGGGCAGCACGCGAACCGTGATGCGGCCGTAGGTCTCAGGGTCAGACGAGACCGACATGTGCGCCGACAGGAACTCGCGGTTCAGACCGCGGTACGGCGTAATGAGCTGGAACGAGGCCTCGCCGGTCTCCGGATCGGAGGCGACGATGTAGTACGGAGGCTGGTACAGCTCGCGGCGGTCTTCCGGCGCAGTTGGGTCGTTCGGCACGGACCAGAATGCGTCGTTGTTGAAGAAGACGCCCGGGTCATCCACGTGGTAGCGGGCGAGCAGCTCACGCTGCACCTTGAACAGGTCCTCCGGGTAGCGCAGGTGGTCGCGCAGCGCGTCGGAGATCTCGCTCTCAGGATTCACCGTGCCCGGGAAGATGTCCATCCATGCCTTGAGCACCGGGTCCGACTCGTCGAAGGCGTAGAGCTCCACGGTGCCGTCGTACGCGTCCACCGTGGCCTTCACGGAGTTGCGAATGTAGCCCAGGTTGTCGTTGATGATGCGCTGGGAAGTGCCGTCCGGGTTGAGGGCGTCCTGCGTTGCGTCGGTAAGCGTGGTGCGCGTGGAGTACGGCAGCTGGGACAGCGTGGTGTAGCCGTCCACGATCCACTTCACACGACCGTCGATAACCGCCGGGTACGTCTTGGAGTCCGTGGTCAGCCACGGCGCAACCTTTTCAACACGTTCGCGTGGGTCGCGGTCGTAGAGGATCTTGGAATCACCGCCGACACGGTCGGACAGCAGCAGGTTCAGCTCCTGGTAGCGAATCGCGTACGCGATGCGGTTCAGCCAGTTGCCAATGTTCACGCCGCCCTGACCGGTGTAGGTGTAGGTGGCGGTGTCAGTGTCGTACTCCACCGGGCCCTGGCCGTTGTCGCCGACGATGGCGTAGTCCAGCCCGTCGGCGGCAGAAGCGATCACCGGGCCGTAGTAAATCCGCGGCTCGTCGACACGGATACCCAGCTCCTCAGCCTGGTCGCTCTCGCGCGCGATGGCGTTGGTCTGCAGGTCGGAGACGGTGAAGATGGGCAGGCCGCCGCGGGTCGAGCCGGCGTCCTGCGCCGCGGCGTCGACCGTGTTGGCCTGGGCCGCGATGAAGCCGTTGCCGTGGGTGTACACGGTGTGGCGGTTGATCCAGTCGGCCTGGTTCTCCGACAACGAGTTCGGGTTTAGCTCGCGGGCGGCAACAACGAAGTCGCGCATCTCGCCGTCGAACTCGTAGCGGTCCATCGCCAGCTGCTCGGGGAAGCCGTAGAAGTTGCGCAGCTGCTGATTCTGGGTGAACGTCGGGGAAATGATGTCTGGGTCCAAAAGGCGGATGTTGGAAATGGTTGCCTCGTCCTGCGCAACGTCGGCGTTCGACGTCGCCGATTGGCCCCAGTTCTCCTCGTAGGCGACCTTGTCGTCCGTCAAGCCGTAGGCGAAGCGGGTGGCCTCAATGTTGCGGCCGATGTAGTCGTACTCCTTCGCCTGCCGGTTCGGCTTCACACTGAACTGCTCCAGCAGGGCCGGCCACACGTTGCCGACCACGACCGACGACACTAGCATCAGCACCGTCGCCAGCACCGGGATACGCAGATCCTTGTACACCACGGAGGCAAAGAAGGCGATAGCGACGAACACCGCGATCACCGTCAGGATGATCTTGGCCGGCAGCATCGCGTTGATCGAGGTGTAGGACGCACCGGTGAAAATGTCGTTGCGCGCGTAGAGCAGCTGGTAGCGCTCCAGCCAGTAGGACACGGCTTTGAGTAGCATCCACAGACCGGCTGTGACGGCGAGCTGGATGCGAGCGGATTTCGACACTGAACCCTTGGCACCCGTCATGCGGTTGCCGACGCGGATCCCGCCGAGGAGGTAGTGGGCCACCAAACCGATCAGAAACGCCGCGAGGAGCAGCAGCGAGAGCAACTCGACGATCGCTGAAAGCGCGGGGAGGCTGAACGCGAAGAACCCGAGGTCGCGGCCGAACTGCGGGTCGTTAACACCGAAGTTCGGGCCGTTGAACCACATCAGGAACGTGCGCCAGAGCCCCTGCCCTGCCAGACCGCTCAAGATCGCGACAACGAGCGGGACCCACACCAGCAGCGAGCGCACCCCCTGCTCGAGCTGGGCGCGCGCACGGGCGTCCGGCGCGAACGGGTCCATCTCGTTTTTCTGCCTGCCCTGCCAGGCGAGGCGCGCCGCGAGGTAGGCCACCGCGCCGCCGATAGCCCCGAAGATGAGGAAGAGCAGCAACCGGGTCAAAATGACTTTGTTGAACACGCTGCGGTAGTCGAGCTCGCCGAACCAGAGGAAGTCGGTGTACAAACCGACCAGCATCGGCAACAAGAATAAGATGACGCCGAGGACACCAATGGTGGTCCAAAGCCCCTTATTCGACTTCCTTGCGTTTGGACGTGGCGGCGTCACACGGGTAGCCAATCCTTCTCCTTTTCGCGATGGCTTAGGTCAGTAGGCTTCTAGCCTAAAGAGTTCAACGATTGAAACCGAAGAAGGGTTCCCGCAATGCAGCAGCAAGCGCTCAACAAAGCGATGATGGAAGCCATCGAGTTCGTCCACGCCGAAGGCTGGGACGCCCCGCCCACGTTGTTCGGCCTCGTCCCCACCGCGCTTCTAGTCGATCAGCTCGAAGAGCTCGAACGCGAGGACGACTCGCCGTTGACCTTGGTCGTGCAGGAGCTTCCGGCGCACATCCGCCCCGGTTCAGAGGAGCTCGCGGATTACGTCGCCCGGGTAGCGTGGCCGCGCGAAGTGGAGGGCGTGATCCTCGCCCAGGAGATCTTGTTCCGCGACACCTCCGCAGACACGGACGAGCCGCGCCCAGCGCGGTTGTTCTCCGGAGCACTGCGTGACGACGACACGTTTCAAACCCTTCTGCAACTTCGCCCCACCGACGAAGAGCTAGAAGAGGGCGGGTTGTTCGCGCAGGACCGGATCGAGTTGCGCGGCGGCCCCGACGTCGCGCCGACGGTGATCGCCGCACTGCAGTACAGCCTGTCCCAAGATCCGGAAGACCTGCTTTAGCGTTTTGCCTGCTTTAGGATGATGGATGTGAAATTTCCTACTCGCACCTCCTCGGCGGCCGGTGCGGTCGCAGCTGTTGCTCTGGCAGGCGCCCTGACCGCCTGCGGCGACGCGGACACGGATTCGACGGCGGTGGAGGAAACGGTGGCGTCGGCAAGCACGAGCCCCGAAACCTCAAGCTCCGCCGCAACCCCCACCACCACCTCGAGCGCAACCACCAGCACCGCGGCAACGACAACGACGCGCAGCACCACCCCCGCCGCACCAACAAGCAAGACCGCGGAAGGCGCAGCCCTGGTCGAAACGGTCGCCGAGCAATTCTCCACCCTTGCACCCGCTTCCCTGTTCGCGCAGCTCGACGAGTGCTCCCAGGCCGGCATCGCCGGATCTTACAACTGCAGCGGCAAAGAAGTTGGCCAGTTCCAGTTCTTTGACTCCGAGTCGAAGGCTGCCTCGACCACCCAGTTGCTCACGGAGCTGCGCTCCTCCCGCGTGGTCGAAGACACCGGCAACCGGGTCGTGGGTTGGTCTGTGCTGGCGAACTCGGCGATCATCACCGTGGTGGACAACGAAGCCGGCCAGGTGATGCAGCAACTGATCTCCACCGACGAGACAGACCCGCGCACCCGCATCTACGAGCTTGGCCTGGCGGACCAGGTGGAAGAAGTCTCCACGCCCGGCGGGCACACAACCAGCTCGGGGACGACCTCGCCGGCAGCGACGTCCTCCACATCGGAGGCCGCCGAGCCCGCCGCTGAGACGACCCAGCACTAAGCCGCGGCTAGTTCGCGCAGGAAGTCACTGGTCGGCCAGCGGCAAAATCGTCCATCGCGCGAACAGCGTCGTCCAAGTCGGCGACCTTCGCCACCGTCATATCACCCGCGTTCGCCTTCGCTGCTTCCTTGCAGTTGCCCTCGGGCGCTAGGAAGAGCTCCACTCCCCCGTCCCGCGCACCTGCGATCTTGTGGGTGATCCCGCCGATCGGGCCGACCTGGCCAGATTCGTCGATAGTACCCGTGCCAGCGACAACGCGCCCGTGCGTGAGCTCTCCGGGCGAGAGCTTGTCTATCACCGCGAGCGCGAAAATCATGCCAGCGCTCGGGCCTCCGACGTCGTTGAGGTTGTAGGCGACAGAGACCCCGTCGCCGGGCGTGGACGTCATCAAAATTCCGAGCATTGCTGTGTTTTTGTCCGCCTCCGAGGCGCCGAGGGTAACAGTTACTGGAACCTCGCTGCCGCCGCGGGAGACCGCGATCTCGAGCGAGTCGCCCGGCTGCTTGGAGCGGACAATCTCCTGCACCTCACCGGGCTTCGTAACGTCCTTCCCGTCGACGCGCGTGATTGCGTCCTCAGGTTGTAGGTGCCCGTCAGCGGCGCTGCCCTCCACCACGTCGTGAACGATGACCACTGTGGGCTTTCCCAAGTAATGCATCGCCGCGACCGTGGCCGATGCCTCCGAGGCGACAAACGCAGCCTCGTTGTACTCGCGCAGCTCCTCTTGCGTGAGGTCGGGCGGCAACACCTGGTCGACAGGGACGATCGTGTCGTCGGTGGTGATCCACCGGCTCAGCGCCTGCGTCAGCGTCATGTTGGTGCGAACCGATACCGTCGTCATGTTCAGCGTGCCCGAGGTTTCGTCGGTCTCAGCACCGTTGATCGCCACAACGGGCTCGCCCTGCACATCTCCGAGGGTGTCGAACATCGGCCCCGGGCCTTGCGCCGCGTACGGCACCGCCAGCGAGATATCGGTGCCGGGGATGTGGTCGAAGGTCAGCAGCGCGGTCAGCGCCGCGACAGGGATCGCACCCCACGCGACAGTGGCCCAGCGCACGCGCCGCACCTCGTCGCCCGTGTTTACCCCGCCGACCGCAGGTTGCACTTCACCCGGTTGCTGTCCAGTCACAGCAGGCTAGCTTAACCCAGACGGCGCCGCTTCCAGCGCGCAGTGGTCGGCGCTGCCGGCCCAGCAGTGCTTCCACGTGCTGTTGAACCGTCTGTACTGTGGTGGGGTATGAGCAACGGATTCGGATTCTCCTTCCCTAACGACGACCGCGATAACGACCGCGACCGTGACAAAGGCGGCGGAGACCAGGGCAACCAAGGCGACGGCGGCGCCAACAACCCGTTCGCCGCGTTCGGCTTCGGGGGCTTTAACCCGCAGGGCGCGTCCGGAGGTTTAGGCGACATGCTGAACCAGTTCGGTCAAATGCTCTCCGGCATGGGTAACTCGATGAACACTCAGGCCTCCGACGACGCGGTGAACTTCTCCCTCGCCGGCCGCATGGCGCGCCAGCGCGTGGCAGGCACCCGCGCGGTTTCCGCCGGCGACACCAAGGCCGTTGAAGAATCGGTGAAGCTTGCGGATTTGTGGCTGGACGAGGCAACTACTCTGCCCGCTTCCGGCACGAAGGCGCAGGCTTGGAACTCCGAGACCTGGATCGACGAGACGATGCCGATGTGGAAGCGACTGGTCAACCCGGTCACTGACCAGATGAACCGCGCACAGTTGGACACCATGCCGGAGGAAGCCCGCGAGATGATGGGCCCCATGGCGGGCATGATGCGCCAGATGAACTCCATGCAGATGGGAATGAAGCTGGGCCACGCTCTGGGTGACCTTGCTGGCCAAGCCCTCACAGGCACGGACTTCGGCCTGCCGGTCGCCCCGCGCGGCGTCACCGCCATCCTGCCGGGCAACGTGACCGAGATTGCCAAGGGTCTCGAGGTGCCGGGCCAGGAAGTCATCGTCTACATCGCCGCGCGCGAAGCTGCCCGCCAGCGCCTGTTCCAGCACGTGCCGTGGCTGGTCGAGCGTTTGGTCTCCGCCGTCGAGGAGTACGCCGCGGGCCTGGAAATCGACACCTCCCACATCGAGGAGATTGCCCGCAACCTCAACCTGGAGTCCGGCGACCCGCAGCAGATTCAGGAGGCGCTGCAGTCGCTGCAGGGCGAGGACCTCTCCCCGCGCGTTGGTTCCCGCAACGCGGCGGCGACCTCCCGCCTCGAGACGCTGCTGGCCTTAGTCGAGGGCTGGGTCGACGTGGTGGTCGCTGAGGCTCTCGACGGGCGAATCCCTTCTGCCCCGCAGCTGGCGGAAGCGTGGGCGCGCCGCCGCGCCACCGGCGGATCCGCCGAGCAGGCGTTTGCCAACGTGGTCGGTATCGAGCTGTCCGCCCCGAAGGTCCGCGAAGCCGCCGAGCTGTGGCGCCGGGCCGAAAACGCCGTGGGTATCAAGCGCCGCGACGCGGTGTGGGACCACCCAGACTTCCTGCCCACCGCGCAGCATTTGGAGAACCCGGCGGCGTTCATTGACACGCTGCTGGACGACCAGCCAGACACCGATCTCGACGCTGAGTTTGCCAAGCTCGAAGAGGAGCTGCGCGACAACCCGACGCTGAAGCGCGAGGACGACGACGGCAAGGACGACGGCCGCGAAGACGGCACCGAACTGTAACAAGCCGGGTTACACGAACCGCTGCAGCGCCTCGAGGTACCCTTTCGCTCGCTCAGAGCGCGGCGCACGGTCCGCCCACGCCCAAAACTCGGGCGAGTGATCGGGGACGAACGTGTGGGTGAGCTCGTGGACGATCACCGCGTCGACCACGTAGCTGGGGGCACCGCGCAGCCGGTCGCTGATCCGGATATCGCCGGTTGAGGTGGTACACGACCCCCACCTCGAGCGCTGGTTCGAGACCCACCGAATCGAACGGAACGACGCGCGCGACTCCAGCACCTGCCGGTTCAGCGCTTCAGCGCGAACCGCGAGCTGATCGTCCGTTGCGGGTGTGCGCGACGCCTTCGCTTGGAGCCGGGTAAGCATCTCAGCGACCGCCTCGCGTTCCTGCGCCTTGGTCATACGCTGCGGAATGCGGATTTCTGCCACCCCGTCCACTATCCGCGCCTGCACCGTTTTGGTGCGCTTCGCAGAGCGGATCACGCGGTAATCAATTTCATCTGCAGGCACAGCGGTTCATTGTATGATGTCGCCTGAACACATCGGGGGGTGGTTTGCGCATGGCGCGCGTTAACAATCTGTCGCTGGTCCAGCTAGCGAAAGGCAGCACGGTCTTCCAACGGGGGCCGAACCTGTTGCAGTTCGGACTCGACGCCACGCGCACGGGGATCATCGAAACCGCGTGCGCGCAAGAGCTTGTGCCGATCATGCGCGCAGCCCGCATCCCCACCCCTGCCCGCCACCTCACCAGCGCCATGGCGGAACTCATCGGCCACGACGCGGCGCGCAGCCTTACCGCAGACCTCGTCTCGTACCGGATCCTCGTGCCCGCCGAGCCGCGCCACGTAGCGCTCATCGGTGCTAGCCCACTCGCGAAGCAGCTGTCGGACTTCCTGAAGACATGCGGTTTCGCCGTTTCGACCAACCTTGAGAGCGCCGACTCGTGGGTGCCGCTTGTCGCGGTGGACCAGCTTGCTCACGCCTCCGCGGTGGCTCGCATAGCGAAACACCGCTCAGGCCCCGCAATCCCAGTCACGCACATCGACTCCCGCGTCATCATCGGTCCAATCCGCCTCGCCCCAACCGACCCGTGCCTTATGTGCGCGAACGCGCACTTCGAAGACATTGATGTGCTGTGGCGAGCAACGCTGACTGAGAACCCCCACGGCTCGCACGACCCTGACCCGGTCGTCGCGGCGGCGGGTGTGGCGGCCGCTGCGACCGTCATCCGCCGCGTCGCCGGAGTACCAGACCCGCCAGGCGTGTCCGCGCAGTCTGTCTCACCCGGCGAAATCGTCGTGATCGACCCTTTCGGACCGCGCCCTGTCACGACCCGCGCCGTTGCGCCGCATCCGCGGTGTCGAGTGTGCTACTAGCGGTCTGCGCCTAATCCCGGAACGGCGCGAGCACTTCGATGATCTGGGCGCCGTACAGCTCGACCTTCACTGGCCCCACCCCGCTGATCCCGAGCAGCGACGCCTCGTCGTACGGCATGGCCTCGGCGATCGCGATAAGCGTAGCGTCGGAAAACACCATGTAGGCGGGTTTACCCTCCGCGCGTGAGACGCTCAAACGCCATTGCTTGAGCGCGGCGTAGACATCATCGTCGTAATCCGCCTCGCAGGTGGAGTGGCGCCCCACCGCCTTGTCCGCTGGCTCCGACAAGGGCAAACCACACACCCGGCACAGGCGGCTGCGTGTCAGGCGCTGCGGTGATTTCTCCACCTCAAGCTCCGGCACCAAGCCGTCCAAGAAGCGCGAGCGGGACCGGGACTTGCGGCCGCCCTCCTGTCGGGCCAGCGACCAGGACATATGGAGATGCTCGCGCGCGCGGGTGATACCGACGTAAAACAGCCGGCGCTCTTCCTCAATTTGTTCGTCGCCGGCCTTAATGGCGTGCGAGATAGGCAACGTGTTCTCCACCAACCCAACGAGGAACACCGCGTCCCACTCCAAGCCCTTCGCCGCGTGAAGGCTTGCGAGCGTCACGCCGTCAACCGCAGGCGGCTGCTTCGCCTCCGCGCGCTGCCGAAGGGAACGCAGCACCTGCGGAAGGTCCGCGGCTTCTTTGGAAGTCACGATCTCCTCAATGAGATCTACCAGCGCGGAAAGGGCCTGCCACCGTTCTCTCGCCTGGGCGCCCTCGGGCTCCTGCGGCGTCAGCCCGAGCGGGGCGAACGCTGCGCGCGCGACCTTGACAGGATCGTTCGGCAGATCCGTTCTGTTCGCGGCGCGGGCTAGCTGGTTAATCGCCTCCCTGATCTCCCCGCGGTTGAAAAAGCCCTCGCCCCCGCGGACTTGGTACAAAATGCCGGCGTCAGCCAGCGCCGCTTCGAAAGCCGCGGACTGGGAGTTAATGCGGTACAACACTGCGATCTCGCGGGCGGGCACGCCCTGATCAAGCAGCCGCCTGATTGCGGCGGCGACCTCGCGTGCCTCCGTCGGCTCGTCGTCGTACGCGCTGTACGTCGGGGCGGGCCCCGCCGGCCGCATGCCTTCGAGTTCAAGGCGCGTGCCCGCGGCGCGGCCGGTGGCCTTGGAGATGACCGTATTCGCGAGGTCGGTGATCTGCGGCGTGGAGCGGTAGTCCCGCTGCAGCTTCACCACCGTGGCGTTGTCGTACGTCCGGGCGAAGTTCAGCAGGTAGTCGGGTGTGGCCCCCGTGAAGGAGTAGATGGTCTGGTTCGCGTCCCCCACCACGGTGAGATCGTCGCGCTGGCCCAGCCACCCTTCCAGCACGCGCTGCTGCAGCGGGGTGACGTCCTGGTACTCGTCGACAACAAACGACTGGTACTGCTGGCGGAACTCCTCCGCTACGGCGGGCACATTTTCCAGGGCCGCAGCGACGTGCAAGAGCAGGTCGTCGAAGTCCAGCAGCATGCCCTCTGGGCTCGTCTTCTGGTCTTCGTAGTGGCGGTACGCTTGCGCAACCTTCTCGGCGTCTGCCGGGGGCGTGCGGTTCACCGCCGCAATGCGGGTGACGTAATCGTCCGGCCCGATCACGTTCGATTTTGCCCACTCAATCTCACCCAGCAAATCGCGCACCATTTCCTTGCTGGAGTCCAGTCCCGCCGCGCGAGCGGAGCGGCCCACCAGCGGGAACTTGTTATCCAGCACTCTCCACGGGAGCTCACCGGCGATGTCTTTCCAAAAGTACGACAGCTGCCGCAGCGCCGCGGAGTGGAACGTCCGCGCCTGAACGCCGCCGATGCCCATCCCCCGCAGGCGGTCGCACATCTCGCCGGCAGCGCGCTGTGTGAACGTCACCGCCAGCACCTTCTGTGGTGCTACCATGCCCTGGTCGATTAGGTTGGCGATGCGGTAGGTGATGGTCCGGGTCTTGCCGGTGCCAGCGCCAGCAAGGATGCACACCGGTCCGCGCGGGGCAGTCGCGGCGACACGCTGATCGCTGTCAAGCAAGCTCAAGTCAATTGCCACTGCAAGCCTCCTTCAACTCCCCGCGCGCCCATTTCTCAATCAACGCCCGAGCGATAGAACCTGTTTTCGCCAAGGTCAACCTCGCCAGATCGGAGCGCGTGGCCCAGATGATCGATCCCAGCTCCCCGTCCAGCGGACCGTGCGCATCTGTGTCGCCGGTGCGCGAGTAAAACCCGAGCATAAGCGAGCCCGACATCGCCCACGGCTGGGAGCAGACATAGGAGATGTCGCGCACGCGCCGTCCCGTTTCCTCCAACACCTCACGGGAAAACGCTGCCTCAGCGGTTTCCCCCGCATCGACGTAGCCCGCGATACAGGTGTAGTACCCGGGCCGGCGGCGGTTCTCGCCGAGAAGGATCCGCTCGCCGTCGGCGTGCTCAACAATGCCGATCACGCACGGGTCGATGCGCGGGAAAATGGGCCGGCCGGAAGCTCCGCGTGCGGCGCCGTCGTTTCCCCAGTTAAGTTCGCTGCCGTCGGTAGGATCGAAACGCATTAGTTCGCGCGCGCTCAGCAGCGCCACCGCGCGGGAAACAACCGGGTCGCTCGCGTGTGAGCGGGCGTCCCCCGTGGTGAAGCTGATGTCCGAAGCGCGCTGGTCTGTCAGGCGCACTGCCACCACGCCGTCGCTGATGCGGGCGTGGGCGGAGGGGGTGTTCGGCGCAGCGTCGGCAAGCAGAAGCTCCCCTTGCGGCGTGAGCGGGAACGCGTTGTCCGAATCGATGAGCAGGTATTTAGTCATCGCCGTGGTCCGTGGGCTTGGTCATGCGCACGTAGAGCAAGCGGTCGCCCGGCTCAACGGTCTCGGCTTCCGGCGCGTCGATGCGGTATAGCTCGCCGGATCGGACCACGCCGAGAACGATGTCAGCTAGGTGGCGGGGGTTGGCGCCCACCTCGTCGTCTGCGATCGGCCTCTCGGCGACAGCGAAGCCCTCGTCGGGGCTGAGCAGGTCCTCCATCATCTCCACCACCGGCGGGGTGACGGTAGCCAAGCCGAGGAGGCGACCGGTGGTCTCGGCGGAAACCACGACAGAATCCGCGCCCGACTGCATCAGCAGGTGCTGGTTTTCGCTCTCGCGGGCGCTGGCCACGATCATGGCGCTCGGCGCGAGCTCGCGCACAGATAGAGTGACCAACACCGCGGTGTCGTCGGTCGACGGCGCGACCACCACCGAACGGGCACGGGTGACGCCGGCGACGCGCAACACGTCAGACTTGGTCGCGTTGCCGTGCACCGTGACTAGGCCGCGCTTCTCGGCGGCACGGAGCGCAACCGGGTCGGTGTCCACCACGACCAGGCTGGAGGGCGACGCGCCGTCTGCCAGCAGCGCGTCGATCGACGAGCGGCCCTTGGTCCCGTATCCGATGACGATGGTGTGGTTACGCACGGTTTGCCTCCACTGCTGGATCTGGAGCGTTTTGCGGGAATCCTCAGTCAGCACGGACAAGGTGGTGCCGACGAGGAGCATCAGGAAGGCCACGCGGGCCGGAGTGATGATGAAGATATTGACTAGGCGCGCGCCCTGCGTGACCGGGGTGATGTCGCCGTAGCCGGTGGTCGACAGGGAGACCGCGGAGTAATACAAAGCGTCGATGAACGTCAGTGACTCCGAGTACCCATCCCGGTCGATGTAGACAAGTATCGCCACTGCCACGATGAGCAGCGCCGCGTACGCGAAGCGGCGAGCCATCAGCGCCCACGGCGTGATGTGAGCAGAGCGCGGAATGGAGATGACATCGGTCAGAGTGTCGACCGGAACTTCGAGGTCGTCAGAGCTCGACCGAAAGAGATTCCCCCAGGTCAGCGCGGACGGTAATTTCACTCACGCCTACCTTTCTCAAAGCTATCCATTGCACTGCGGCCATCTTGTCCGCCCGAAGGAACCTTACTCCACGCTTCGGACACTTCAGGGGTGATGAGTGTTACGAGCTCGTCAGCATCCGGGAGGTCGACCGGCGCGTAATCCTCCCCCGTGCGCACGTAGAAGAACATGGCGCGGACCTCGCGGCCATCGCCGGTGATTCGCCGCCACGCCTCGCGGTAGACCGCAAGCTGGAGCTTGGCGGCCTCCATGTCTGCGGGACGCGGTTTCTGACCGGTCTTCCAGTCGACCACTGTCCAACCGTCCGCATCCTCGAATATGGCGTCGATGCGCCCACGCACCACCGCGTCTCCAAGCGCCAGCTCGAACGGTCGCTCCACGTGCGCTGGTGTCCGATTCGCCCAGTGGCTGGCCTCGAACGACGCCCTGAGCTGCTCGAGCACAGCGTGGTCGGCGTCCGCTTCGTCGTGGCCGGGCAACTCGTTCTCATCCAGCAACGGGCGGGCGCCGTAGAGCTCCTCCAGCCACTCGTGGAACGCGGTGCCGCGCTTGGCGAAGGTGTTCGGCTTGAACGGCACCGGGCGCCGGGCGCGCCGCGCGAACTGCGCCGGGTCCGCTCGCATGGCCACCACGTCCGAGGCTGTCAGCTCCGCCGGCACGACAACCGGCACCCCCTCCTGGCGAAGCGACTCGTGCTCCTCAATGAGCGCGGTGACGTCGTTCTCCCACTGGGTGAACAGCTGCGGCGACGACGCGCCCGGTGGCGCGGGCATCGTCTTCCTGGCTTGCGCAACCATCTCGGCTGCGTTGACCTTGCCCGCCTCCGGCTCGAGCGCCGGCCAGGTGCCGCGGCGCTCACCGTCGACGGCGTTGGCATCGTCAGCTTCAACCTCATCAGCAACCCACGCGACGATGCACTCGTCTCCCGCTTGGTCTTTCATCTCCGCGAAGTGGGCGTACGGCGCGTTGCCTTTGTTCTTGCCCCTGCGCTTGACCTTGCCGGCCTCAGCGCGCGACGCGGTGACCATGAGATTCTTCGCAGCGCGCGTGACTGCAACGTAGAACAGACGCGACGACTCCTCGGCGAGCTCGTCGCGCACGCTGTCCTTCCACCCGTTCGCTGCTTTCTCGAACTGGGCGCGGGTTTCCACCTCGGCGAACTGGGGGAACAGATCCGGGTCGCCGAAGTTTTCGTCCTGCAGGTACTTCACCCACGTCAAGAACGTCTCGGCCTTCGCACTATACGTCGCGGCATCGGCGTGGAGCACCGCCACGGTATCCCATTCGAGGCCTTTGGCCTTGTGCGCGGTCAGCAGCTGCACCCGGTCGTCCTTCACCACGACGTTACCCGGCGCGAGGCCGTCCTCGAAGGTGCGCGCGAGCTCGAAGTAATCCAGCAGCCCCTCCAAGCTGGCACCGGGGTATGCGGCCACTTCTTCCAGCAGCCGGTCGAGGTGGGTGGCGCGCGCCGCGCTCGGCCGGGCAAGAACTTCAGTTCTGATGCCGAAGACTGTGATGATGTCGGCGAACAGATCGGATAGTCGCTTGCCCAGACTGTTGGTGCGCAGCCAGCGCAGTTTCGCCGCGAGGATCTGCAGCCGCTTATAGCCCTCGACGGAGTAGCGCTCCGGCTCACCGAGGTCAGCAACCGCGTCGGCGAGACCAGCCGAGCGCTCGGCGCGGGCGTTGATCTCCGCAGCGCGCTGCACGATGTCGTCCACCTGCGCGGTGTAGCGAGACCACGGGTCGTCGCCGACCAGCGTGAGCTCCTCGGCCTCCTCGCCCCGCTCGCGCGCACGGAGATTCTTGGCGCGGGCGGCCAGCGCGTTCAAATCTGCCAGGCCGAGCCCAACCGCGGGCCCGCCCAGAACGCGGAGCGCGGCGGCTGAGTCTCCCGGACGCACCAGCATGGTGGCAACCGCCAGAGTGTCCGCCACCTCCGGGATATCAAGCAGACCCGCCACACCCACGATCTCATAGGGCACGTCGCGCTCCTCCAGCGCCTGCGCAACGGCGGCGGTGTGCTTGTTCTTGCGGACCAGCACCGCCGCCTTCAGCTTCTCCCCCGTCTGCTGGGAGTGCTCGAAGTGAGCCGCCATCTCGTCTGCCACAAACGCGATCTCCTCCTCCTGGGTGGCGAAGTAACCGAGTTTCACGTCGCCCGCGTCCGCGCCAGGGCGCGGCTGCAGCTGGGCCACAGCGCGGTCGTCGTCGGTGCCGAGGATCGCGTCCGAGACCCCGTTGGCCAGGTCGAGCACTTCAGGGGGGTTGCGCCAAGACGTGGTCAGCTGCTTCTTCGGCGCCGCCTCGCCGCCCGCTAGCGGGAAATCCTCGACAAACGCTTCCAAGTTCGCCGCGGTCGCGCCGCGCCAGGTGTAGATCGCCTGCATCGGGTCGCCGACTGCTGTGACGGTCAGTTCCGGGTCGGCCCCCTCGCCGAACAAGCTGCGCAGCAGCACCCGCTGCGCGTGGGAAGTGTCCTGGTACTCGTCCAGCATCACCACGCGGAAGCGCCTGCGCTGGCTCTCGCCCACCTGCGCCTGGTCGCGCGCCATCGCAGAAGCGACCGACATTTGCTCGTTGAACGTCACCACACCCCGGCGGCGAAGCTCCTCCTGCAGTTTCCTCGCCAACGGCAGGTACGCGACGCGCTCCTGTTGCTTGGCGCGCCACTTCCCCATGGTTTGGGAGTACTCGCCCGTGGTCCGCTTGTTGCCTTGCAGGGCTTCGGTTTCTTTCAGGAAAATGTCGGCGCGCTCGATGATGCTCGCCTCCGTGGCTAGTTCGTTGCCCATCGAAGTCATCAGCCCGAGAAGGTTGCTCACCGCCGTCTTCACCGAGGTGTTGTCGCTGCCCTCGGCGAACAGGGTGCCCTCGTAGTTGGTGACAACGTCGGTCGCAATCGCGTGGAGCTCCGCGTCCGTAATCAGCCGCGCGTCCGGTTCGACGGGCACCAGCAGGCCGTATTCGCGGATGAGGTCGCCGGCGTACGCGTCGTAGGTGGACACGGTCGGGGCGATCACCTCCAAGTGCTTACCCAGCTCACCGCCCGGGTCGAGCCTCTGCACAAGCGCGCTGTCTGCGGCCAAGACAGCCAACCGATCACGAATGCGCTTGTCCAGCTCGCGGGCAGCTTTCCTGGTGAACGTCAGCCCGAGCACTTGGTCGGGGCGCGCGTATCCGTTCGCCACCAGCCACACCACTCGCGCGGCCATGGTTTCGGTTTTGCCGGCTCCTGCGCCCGCCACCACCAGCAGCGGGCCGGGGTCCGCTCCAATGACGTCAGCCTGCTGCGGCGTCGGCGGGTACTCCTGCTGCAGCGCCCGCGACAGCGCCACCGGGGACATCGTGTTACGCATCGGTGATCACCGTTCCTTCAGGTTGCACCGGGCACAGTGCCCGGACTTTGCAGTATTCGCAGTGGGGGCCGGTCTGGGCCGTAAGCGCAGGGCCCGTCATCGCACCCGGCAGCGGCTGGATGAGGTTGGCAAACGCGTCAAGCTCTTCGTCCGTTTTCGCGCTTTGCTCGAGCACCTTCGCCGTCTTCGTCGTCGAAGCTGGGTACAGGAGAACAGCGCTGTCGATCTCGAGCCCGTCCCCGTCTCCGCTGACCACCGACTCGCCGTCGAGCACACCGTTTCGAACAGCCAGCTGATACGCCATGAGCTGGGCGTTCTCCTGCGCCTGTTCCTTCGTCGGTGCGCTCGTTCCGGACTTCAGATCCACGATCCGGACGCGTCCCTCGCCGTCGACCTCCAAGCGGTCCGAGCGGCCCCGGATCCGCAGCTCGGGCCCCACGCGCACGTCGACCTCAGCTTCCACGGCGAGTGCGTTCCGGTTCGCCTGAGAAACGTCGAGCCAGCCGTCGATCTTGGACAGCATCCGCTCGAAATCCTCGAGGTCGCGCCCCGCCTTCCACGCCGGCCCGTCTTCCATCTGGCCGCGCGCCGCAACCGCTATCTCGCGAGCTTTATCCCGTTCGATCCCCCTGCCCAGCGCCTCGAAATAGGCGTGTGCGAGCAGCCCTTTCACCATGTGCATGGTTTCGTCAAGTTCGACCATCTGCTCCAGCACCACCCGCATCGGGCATTCCAACAGCCCCTCGATGCGCGAGGGCGACAGGGAGGTCCGCTTCGGCAGGGCTTCGCTTGTCGACGCCCCGCCAATCCCCCACCACTCATCCGCCGACGCCCCCGCGACGCCAGCATCTGCCAACCTCGCCAGCTGACGAGCTGCCTGCTCGTGCGCCTCCGACGGGCAGTCCGGGTCCTGCAGCGCCCGCCGCAGCTCCGCAACCACGTCGTCCCGCGACAGCGTGCGCACCACGTACGCACTTCCACTTGTCAGTACCTCACTGACCTCGCCTGCCGCAGCCACGCGGCGAACCTCGACGCCGTGCTCAGCAGCGAACTCCTCGACGAACCTGGAAGGCAGGGTCACCTCGTCGCTTTCCTGGTCGTCGACAGCGGTCACGAGCAGGTGCTTAGTCGCCCTAGTGGTGGCGAGGTAGAAGAGGCGCCGCTCCTCCACCAAACGCTCGGCCGAGCGGGGAACGGGAACCGCTGGGTCAACACCCGCATCAACGAGGTCGATGAGGTCCTCCTGCCGGAACATCGTGCCCGTCTCCCCGAGACTCGGCCACGTCAGCTCTTGCACCCCGGCAACGACGACGCGCTCGAATTCCCGCCCGGCTGCACCGTGCGCGGTCATGAGCGACACCGCGTCAGGTTTCGCGGTGCGGCGGTCGCGCACACCGGTGGGCAGCTCCTGCTCCTCAATGAACTGGATGAACAGCCCGATGCCCGCGGACGGGCGGCGCTCGGTGAAGTCACCCGCCGCGTCGAACAGCGCCATTGCGGCATCGAGGTCGCGGTCGGCTTGGGAGCCCGTCGCGCCACCGCGCAAAGCCGCGGCAGACAGCCGGCCAGACAACCCGGTGGCTTCCCAGATCGCCCACAGCACTTCCTCGACGCTGCCGCCCGCATCGAGCACGCCCCGGCCAGCGTCGAGCACACTGCGCATCCGGGTGAGAATGTCGATCTCGCGCTCTGTGAGCACTCCGCCAAAATCGGGGGTTTCGGCATCCCTGGACAGCAGGTCCTGGAGGGTTTCCTCTGCCCGCTGGGCGGGCTGCAACCTGCGAAGGCCGCGAAGCAGGCGGCGCAGCGTGACGGGGTCGGAGCCGCCGACCGGCCCGAGGATGAGATCGCGCCACTGCGACGGCTGCAGATCCTCTTCCAGAGCGCGCAAGCCCAGCAACAGCGCGACGACGATGCGCTGCTGCGAGAGCACCACGTCGGTGGGGTCGAGCGCGACCGGGACGCCAGCGTGCAGCAGGGCGCGCCGGACCGGCTCGATCATGGGGGTCGATCGCACGATAACCGCCATTGAGGAATACGCCTCCCCGCCTTCCAAATGCGCGCGCCGGATCGTGTCCACGATCGCGGCGTGGTGCGTCTGCTCGTCCGGCGCGACGGCAACGGAGCGGGCTGGCGTTCGCTTCGAAGCCCCCAAATCGATCACGCCGTGCTCGAGACCGCCGAGGTCGGCGTAGAACTTCGGCGACGCGCCGCGGAAACGGAAGACGGACTGCTCAGCATCGCCGCCAACTACACCGAGCGTGGCGCGCTGCAACAAACGCTTCACCAGTTCGGCCGACGCCGGCGAGAGGTGCTGCGCGTCGTCGACGATGACGGTGTCCCAGTGCTCGGTCAGCTCACCTTTCAACACCTCGCCTACCAGCTCGGCGGCGGAAAATCGCAGCGCGCCCGTCAGCGACATCACCTGCCGGTACTCGCGCTGGAAGTCGCCCGCGGCTGCCCAAATAGGAATCCCGTGTTGGCCGCCGAGGCGCTCGAGGTCTTCCGGCTCGAGATTGCGCTCGGCCGCCCGGAGCAGAAAATCTCGCAGCTGGCGAGCGAACCCGACCATGGGCAGGGCTGGCCGCAGCTCTTCCGGCCAGCTCCCGCCGCCGTCCTCTGCGTGCCCCTGCAGCAGTTGACGGATCACGGCATCCTGCTCGGCACCCGAGATGAGTCGAATCTCCTGCTCCGTGCGCTGACGCAGCAACGCGAACGCGAGCGAGTGCACAGAGCGCACCATAGGCTCGTCTGCGACGTAGCCTGAAGCGGCGAGCAAATCCGAGAGCTCGGCGCGCAGCCGGGCACCTGATTCTTTCGACGACGAGATCACCAAAACCGAGCCGCGCGACGCGGCCGCGGCAGCGGTGTCGATGAGAAAGCTGGATACGCCCGAGCCTGCCTCACCTGTAATCTTCCACATCCCCTCCGCGGGAAGGTTCCGGCCCCATTGCCGCGCCTGTGCGCTGCGCGTTCTGGGCACGAGGTACGCCCGCGGCGTTACCGCTGCGGGGATGGAAGGAATGTCTGGTGAGCTCATAGCCACCATCGTGGCACATCAGGCAAACACGATCTCCCGAACACGCCGCAAATTCGCACGCGCGTTCGATTCCAGGTGCGCTTCTCCAGCCTCCCGGAACTCATACGCCCTGCGCACTAGCTCGTCGATGCGCGGAACGTGGGCCCAGCGGCGAATCACGCCCGGGTCGACAGCGGAGGCGAGCAAACCGTCCACAATGACAATCGCGGCGGTGTACCCGCGCGGACGGAGCCCGGCAGAGGGCACGAGACCGATTAACGTCGGCGGCAACATACCGTCGAAAAGGCAGTGGCGCAGCATGGAAAGGTTTGCCACCACGCCGGAGGAGTCAACGTCGCCATCGGCCCAGACAGCTCGGTCGGCGTCTGCCCACACATCGCCTTCGCGGGGCGCCGACGGGGGTTGGGAGGGGTGGGAGGTAAGCGCTGCGTCGATAAGCAGTGAAGCCCCCACCGCCTCATCAATGCGCGCGGCGGTCTCCCCCTCCGCGAACTCGTTCGCCGCGAAACCGCCGACGACCAACCGACCGTCGGTCGCCCGCACAGGTCGAGCGATGCGGACACCCTCAACTTCGCCGGCGAGCTTCTCCCGGCACTTGGCGGACCAGACCGCCGTCTCGACCGCCGGGGAGACAACCACGCGGCCGAAGCGCTGTCCGCCGTCCCACGCTGGCGACATGTCCTCACCGCTACCCTCAACCTGGAATGCGTGCAACACGTGTTCCGGAATGCGCACCTGGTTCCTTTCCCTCAAACGCTTACAGCACGGCCGGGCGCGGGTACGGCCACGGGTTATACCTGCACGTATCCGAGTTGTCTGGGTAAACCTCCGACGGGTCAAAGCTGCGCAGCTCAGCGTTGTTCACACTCAGCGTCTGCTGCATCATGATCGGCGCCAGCGCCCCATCGGACGGGCACGGCACGTGCTCGGCGAAGCCAAGCGCGTGACCCACCTCGTGGTTGATCACGTACTGGCGGTAGCTGCCCACATCGCCTTGAAACGGCGCGGCGCCGCGCACCCAGCGGGACTCGTTGATCAGCACCGTGTCCTCGCCTGTAATCCGGGTGCGGCAGCTCGTCTCCAACCCGAGCTCGCCTCCGCACAGCTCGCGGGTGGTCTCAACGGAGGCGAGACGGATACGCAGCGTCGGCTGGTCCGCCGCGGTCACATGCTCGAGCTTGAAGCGGGGGTCGTTGGTCCAACCACGCGGGTCAAACAGCGTCGAATCCACCATGGCGGAAAACGCGTCGTTGCCGCCGTAGGCAGCGGTGTCGACGCCTTCTTCCACCTCGACGACGTAGCGCACCGTAAGTTCGGTACCCTCGCCGCCCGATGCACCGGGAGCGCCGACTTCGAAGAACTGGCCAGTCCCCTTCTCGGTGAACGGCCCGCCGGGAGGCAGCATGTTCACATCAAGCTCACCCTCGGGTAGCGCCGCCGGTTCGCGCACGTCAGCACCCTCCGGCGCCGACTCGGCGTGCCCGTCCCCCGGTGCGTCCTGAGCGATCGTGTTGGCGGCGCCGACGACTGGCCCGTCCGGGTTCTGCACCATGTTGATGATCACGAACACGGTGATCACGGCCAGCACCGGAATCGCGTAGGCGCGCCAGCCGTAGTCGCGCGCGAGCTGCACAAGCTTGCCGTCGTTGGCGCCGCCGGGCACGGCAGCGCGCTGCACCGAGACCGGCTCTTGCCGGTCTCGGCGGTCGCGGCGGCGCGGCTCCTCCGCCTCCCACGCACTCGGATCGTCGAAATCGTCCCAGTCGTCGGCGGCGTCAGTGATGCGCTGCTGCCGTTTCGTCATAGGCAGTTAATCTAGCGCATGAAGCCCACAGAATGGGTGGTCGCCGAACCCTGCTCGACGTAAACAATGCGATCCGTGCGGATCAGGTAATTGCGGCCCTTGTCGTCGCTCAGCTTGATCACCGGGGTGCCGGCCTCGATTGCGCGCTCCACAACCGCGGTCACATCCTCGCTGCCCTCAGCCGGGCGGATAACCAGTTCACGGGGGCTTTCAGCAAGTCCAATCTTGATATCCATGCCGCCATTGTAACGGTGGCGCACACACCGCCTAGGCTGCCGAGAACGCGCGGGGCAAGCGTGCGCGGGTCGCGGGCTAAGATGTCGGTGTGCCGAACAACGCCGAAAACCCCAGCCAGCCGACGTTCACCTCGCTCGGCGTCGCAGCCGAGCTCGTCGACGCGCTCGCGGATCTCGGCATCACCGAAGCGTTCTCGATCCAAGAGCTCGCCATCCCGCTCGCGCTCGACGGGCGCGACCTCATCGGCCAAGCACGCACCGGCATGGGCAAGACCTACGCGTTCGGCGTGCCGCTTTTAGACAGGGTGTTCGATGACGCAGACATTGCTGAGCTCGACGGCACACCGCGCGCGCTCGTTGTCGTCCCCACGCGTGAGCTGGCAGTCCAGGTGGGAGAAGACCTCGAGCGCGCCGCCAAGTACACCCCGGTGCGCACCGCGACCATCTACGGCGGCCGGCCGTACGAGGAGCAAATTGAGGCGCTTCAGCGCGGCGTCGATGTCGTGGTCGGCACGCCCGGTCGCCTGATCGACTTGTTTGAGCGGGGGGAGCTTTCGCTTGCCGACGTAGCCGTGATGGTTCTCGACGAAGCCGACGAGATGCTCGACATGGGTTTCCTGCCGGACATCGAGAAGATCTGGGGCGCGGTCTCCGAGGATGTGCAGACGATGCTGTTCTCAGCCACGATGCCGGGGCCGATCCTCACGCTAGCCCGTTCCAAGATGCGCCGGCCGGTGCACATCCGCGCTGAATCCGGCGACGCGCCCGCAACACACTCCACCACGCGCCAGGTGGTGTTCAAGTCCCACCGGATGGACAAGCCTGAAGTGGTGGCCCGCATCCTGCAAGCCGACGGCCGCGGCCGCACCGTTATTTTCGCCCGCACCAAGCGCACCGCCGCCGAGGTGGCCGAGGACCTTGCGAAGCGAGGCTTCTCGGTCGGCGCTGTCCACGGGGACTTGGGCCAGAAGGCACGCGAGCAATCGCTGGAAGCGTTCCGCGCCGGCGAGGTCGACATCCTGGTCGCCACCGACGTCGCCGCCCGCGGCATCGACGTCGACGATGTCACGCACGTCATTAACTACCAAACACCCGACGACCCGATGACCTACGTCCACCGCATCGGACGCACCGGCCGCGCCGGCCACTCCGGCACCGCTGTCACGTTGGTCGGTTACGACGAGGCCCACAAGTGGCAGATCATCGACTCAGAACTCAACCTGGGCAAGGCCGCGCTCCCCGAGTGGTTCTCCACCTCAGAAGAGCTGCGCGAGGCACTTGATATTCCGGAGTCGGCCAAGAGCAGTGTGGGCGCGGCGCGTAAAGTGCACGGGGCACGGACAAACCAACCACGAGGAGGCAGACGCCGGTGAGCCACACCCTGCGCCGCACCACGGGCGACCTCATTGCCAGCGGCGTCATTGCCGCGATCGCGCTCGCGCTCCTACTTATCGCGTTTCTGACTGCCCCGGTCAGGTCGGCGCAGCTCGATCCAGCACCCGAGGAGTTGGAGAATGTGGGCCGCTTGGCGGTGGCGCCGACAAAGTTAAGCGAAAGCTTCCGCCTGCCCGACCACGCGCCCGACACCAAGCCGGTGGTGGTCAACGGCGTGATCGTGACGTACAACGACGGCGCCGTCACCGCGACAACTCCTGCGGGCGAGACCGCCTGGACCTACCACCGCCCAAACGAGCTGTGCGCGCTCAGCCAGGCGTGGGGCAAGGTTGTCGCCACCTACCGCGACAACGCGGGCTGCGGCGATGTGGTGGCTATTGACGCTTTGACCGGCCAGTACGCCGGCACGCGCTCCGCGATAGCCCCGGACATGGTCACATCGGTCTCCTCCAACGACCGCATCGGCTACGTGGGCTCGACGCGCGCTGAGCTGTGGCGCTCCGACATGGTGCGCACGGTCGAGTACGGCTACGTCGAGGCGCCGCAGGAGCCGGACATGCAGCCCAACCGCTGCCAGATCACCTCCGCGCTTACCCGCACCGAGCTGTTCGCAGTTACCGAGACGTGCGCTGACGGCTCCTTCTTGCGCCTGCAGGACGCCACGCCCGAAGACTCCCGCAAACCAGAGATCTACAGCGGCGTCGACATCTCCGAGGAGTCCTACCTGGTCGCGATCTCTCAGGACGCAGCGGCGGTCTACGACCCGGGCACTTCCGAGATCCTCACCTACGACAAGGAGGGGACGCTGATCGCAGCCTCCTCGGTGCCGGACCTACCGGGGCCGTTGACGCTGGATAACGGCGTGCACCCTCTGCCGGTCGCCGACCTACCGCACCACATGACCTACCACGAGGGCGACTACCTGGTGTTGATGGAGCCGTCGAAATTGGCCGCTACCGGGGTGTTCCAAGGGGCCCTCGGCACAGGGTTCGCCGCCGGCGACCGCCTGCTCTACGCCTCCAACGGCGGTATCGCCGTAGTGGACTGGGACGCGAACGCCGTCGACCGCATCATCCCCGTCGACCGCGGCACCTACTCGGGGCCCGTCTCCATCGATTCCGCGGGCGCCACGATCGTGGAGAAACGCGGGGACGAGGTCGTCGTTCTAGCGGCGCAATAAGCAGCGATACACTCCCAGTGTGAGTACGAGCCGCAAAGAAGCAAAACCCGCACCCGACCGCGAGACCCTCGAGCGAGACGCGGCAGTGATGCCCCCGCTGATGCGCTACGGCGCGTATGTTGTGCTGCTGCAGTGCCTCGCCGTGCTCGGTTACGTCGTTTCGCTGTTGCTGAACCAGTTCAGCGGCGGCGAGAGCGTGCTTGAGTCCGATTCGGCTGCCGCCGGATACGTCAACATCGGCACCGCAATCTTTTTGTCCATCATCTTCGGCTTCATCGCGTGGGTTGCCGCAGAGACGCTGCGCGGCCGGCCGCGCAGCCAAGGCGCCGTCATGCTGATTGAGATGATCCTCATCGGCGTGGCAATTTACATGTTCCGCGGCGGCGCGCCGTGGATGGGTCTGGCCACGCTCATCACCGCGGTCTTCACGCTGTTTACCATCCTGCACCCGGCCACCCGCCGCTACGCGGAGGCCCGCTACGCCGTTGACCGCGGCCGCGCGTAGGCCCAAGCACAGCCAACCGGCAGCAGTTGGCGTTGCGGCGATTTGACGGTGCAGAAAAACACTCCTCGGTCCCATTGAGCACCGTCATCCGTGGTCACAGCGGTTTTCACGCCGTCCCCACAACTCCCCACCCCCAGATCCATCGCCCCCGTTTGCTAGCTCAACCGAGCGAAACGGGGGCCTTTTCTGTGAGTTGCATCACATTTACATCGCTACCCCTAGCGCGATTTGACGAATCGTGTCATCATCCTCGGGTAGCAAAAACAACGGGCTGGTTACACAGCCCTTAACCCCAAGCCACCACGGGGTTAACGCCAGGGAAACTGGAAGACGGGTCCAGCAAGGAACACCGCCTAGTGAACTGGAATCAAATCTTCCTTTGCAACATCCCCGATCCGTCGGGGTTGAAGTGGTGCGCAACTTTCATTGAGACGTGTAAAGACCGTAAGGAGTATTTGACATGGATTGGCGCCACGAAGCAATTTGCCGCGACGAGGACCCGGAGCTGTTCTTCCCGGTCGGCAACTCCGGCCCGGCACTGTCCCAGATCGCCCAGGCCAAGCTGGTCTGCAACCGCTGCCCTGTTACCTCCCAGTGCCTGAAGTGGGCGCTCGAGACCGGCCAAGACGCCGGCGTGTGGGGCGGCTTGTCCGAGGAGGAGCGCCGCGCGCTCAAGCGCCGCAACAAGGCCCGCGCCCGCAAGCGCGCCAGCGTCACGGTGTAACACCTAATTTCCGCGCCTGCCCATCCGGGCGATACAGTAAACACCGATATCTGCCACACAATAAAGGAGGCCCACATGAGCAAGCGTGGTCGTAAGCGCAAGGATCGCCGTAAGAAGGGCGCAAACCACGGCAAGCGCCCCAACGCATAAGCGCTGAGCAACCAAAAGCGCCGCTCTCACCCGTCTCAGTTCGGGAAGGAGCGGCGCTTTGTTTTACCCCCGCTAGCGGTAGCGCACCTCGGTGTAGCTCACCGCGGTCACCGAGATCGAGGCGATGATCCGCTCGCGCAGCGGCTCGGGCGCTTTCTGCCCACCGCAGCAGTCGCGCACGAGACTGCGCACGGCTTTCTCGGATTCAAACTGGCCGAAGCACTCGGGGCACGCCTCGATCGCCCGGAGGATCTCAGCTGAGCGCGCAGCCGTGGTTTCGGGGTCGAACAGCTCGTTCAGGAGTTGCTGTGCATCTTCGTCGCAGTCTGCGCAGTTGCAGCCGCGGTTCGGGTCTGAAGTTGCCATCTACTTTTCCTCCGATTTCGGCCGGTCTAAGCCGATGCCTTGTTCGTTTGCTACGTCCTTCAACATCTCGCGCAGCTGTTTTCTTCCGCGGTGCAGCCGGCTCATGACGGTTCCGAGTGGGATATCCATCACTTCCGCGATCTCCTTGTACGCCAGACCCTCCACATCCGCGTAGTAGACCACCATGCGGTAGTCCTCGTTCAAGGCGTTCAGCGCCTCCGAGATCCGCGAGTTCGGCATCAGCTTCAACGCCTCCACCTCGGCGGATTCCAGCCCCGTCGAGTCGTGCGAGGACGAGGTGTAGAGCTGCGAGTCGGTCACGTCCTCGGCTGAAGTGACCAGCGGGCGGCGCTGCTTTTTGCGGTACGAGTTGATGTACGTGTTCGTCATGATCCGGTAGAGCCACGCCTTCAGGTTGGTCCCCGGCGTGAAGCTGTCGAACGCGTTGTACGCCTTCAGGTAGGTCTCCTGCACCAGGTCCTCGGCGTCTTGCGGGTTGCGCGTCATCCGCAGCGCACCGCCGTAGAGCTGGTCCAAAAGCGGCATGGCTTCTTCGGTGAAGCGCGATTTCAAATCGGGCTCTAGCTCGGTTTCGGGCATAGTGGTCATTGTATTGAAAGGAGTCGCCATGGCCGCGCGCACCCGCGCTCTCGAGGCCGCCGCCGGCACGCCGCACGAGGTTTACGAGTACACACCGAGCCAGGACCACTTCGGCGAGCACGCCGCGGAGGAGCTTGGAACCGATCCCGCCACCACCTTAAAAACGCTGGTGATTGTCAACACCGCCAACCCGAGGGAGATGGCCATGTGCTGCGTCCCGGTCGCCGGGCACCTCTCGCTGAAAGCCGCCGCGAAGGCCCTCGGCTGGAAGCACGCCGAGATGGCCGACCCCGCTAAGGCGCAGCGGGTGACGGGCTACGTCGTCGGCGGTATTTCGCCGCTCGGGTCGCTGAAGGAGCTTCCTTTGCTTATCGACGCCGCCTTATCCCCCCAACCCACCGTCACCTTCTCCGCCGGCCAGAGAGGCCTCTCGCTCGCGATGTCGCCTCAGGACTTGGCCTCGCTGACGAACGCGACCTTCGCCGACATCAGCGCTCAGTAGACGCCCCAGTCAGCGCCGCGTAGTCGTTGCGCACGTTGCCGACCGCCTTGTCTGCCTCGCTCCAGATAAACGTTCCGGCGGCCCGAGAGGGCGCGATCAACTCCGCCGCTTCCTCGGGGCTGCCGTGCACCCACTGCTCGATTTCATCTGGCAAGAGAAACAGCGGAAGACGGTGGTGCAGCCACGCCATGTTCTCGGTCGCCTCGGTGGTGACCATCGTCGTCGACAAGCGGTTAAGTCCCGTCTCCCACAGGGCCGCGGCGTAGAGCAGCCCTTTTTCCGGGCGCACGTAGTAGGGGGTCTTGCCGGCCTCGCCAGCTTTCCACTCGTAGTAGCCGTCTAGCACCATGAGCCCCCGGCGCGCCTGAAACGCGGAGCGGAACGACGGCTTGTCCGCAACGGTCTCGCCGCGCGCGTTGAATAGCGGCGCGCCGGTCTCGTCCTTCTTCCACGTCGGCAACAGCCCCCAGCGGGCTGGGTCGATGCGCGCGATGGCCCCGTCGATACGAAGCAGCGGCACCTGTTGCGTCGGCGCGATGTTGTAGCGCGGCGGCGGAGTACCGTCCGGTGCCTTCACCGCGTCCACGCCCGGCAGGCCCCCGACCTCCTCGTACAGGTCGTGGCCCGAGGTGAAAAGCACAAAGCGTCCGCACATGCCTCCATTATGATGGAGCACATGACAAACCTGTGGCCCGCCCCGTTCGCCTCGGCCCCGATCACGCACACCGTCGAGATCCCGGGGTCGAAATCGATGACGAACCGCGCCTACGTGCTCGCCGCGCTGGCCGAAGGAGAGTCCACCATTGTCGGCGCTCTGCGCTCGCGCGACACCGATCTGATGGAGGGCGCGCTGGCGGCTATGGGGGTCACCTTCACGCACGAGGGCGGCACGATCCGCGTCACGCCGGGTCAACTGACCGGCTGCGAGGTGGATTGCGGGCTCGCCGGCACGGTGATGCGGTTCGTGCCGCCGGTTGCGGCGTTCGCGCAGGGGCCGGTGCTTTTCGACGGCGACGCCTACGCCAAAAACCGCCCGATGAGCACCATCCTGGACGCGCTTCGCAAACTCGGCGTCGCCGTGGCCGGGGACTCGCTGCCGTTCACCGTCCACGGCCGCGGCTTCGCCGAGGGCGGCGTGGTGGAGATCGACGCCTCCGGGTCTTCTCAGTTCGTCTCGGGCCTGCTACTCTCCGCCGCCCGCTTCGACCGAGGTGTGACCGTGGTCAACACCGCCGGAATCCTGCCGTCGATGCCGCACATCGAAATGACGCTAGCGATGCTCGAAGACGCGGGGGTGCACGTCAAAGCAGACGGGCAGCGCTGGCAAGTCGACCCCCAACCGATCAAGCCCGCGCGATTCGTCATCGAGCCGGATCTGTCCAACGCGACGCCGTTCCTCGCAGCCGCAGCAGTCACCGGCGGCACCGTGCGCGTGCCGCACTGGCCGGTGGACACCACCCAGCCAGGAGACGTCATCCGCCTCATCCTGGAGCGCATGGGCTGCCGCGTCGAGCTGTGCGCCGATGGAGCCGACTACACCCTCGAGGTGGAAGGCCCGGTGCCGGGCACGCTCAAGGGCCTGCGCATCGACATGAGCGACATTGGCGAACTCACCCCAACCGTAGCGGCGCTCGCGACCCAAGCCACCACGGTCACCGAGCTCACCGGCATTGCCCACCTGCGCGGCCACGAGACGGACCGTCTGGCAGCGCTCACCCGCGAGATCAACAACCTCGGCGGCAACTGCGAGGAACTCCCCGACGGTCTGCGCATCCACCCCGCCCGCCTCCACGACGGCACGTGGTCGTCTTACGCCGATCACCGCATGGCCACGGCCGGCGCCATCATCGGCCTCACCACCGCCGGCGTCGAAGTGGAGGACATCGCCACCACCGCGAAGACGCTCCCCGGGTTCGAAACGATGTGGGCGCGCATGGTGAACGCGGCGGTGGAGGGCTAGTGCGCGGTTTTGCCGACTACGACGAGTCCGACGCGCGTGTGCGCCCCGGCAAGGGCTCCCGCCCCCGCTCCAAGGACCGCCCAAGCCACGCCGACGCTGAGTTCGGCATGGTGGTGACGAAAGACCGCGGCCGCTGGGGCGTGGTCCTGGACTCCGGCACGCAAGTGACCTGCATGCGCGCTCGCGAGCTCAAACGCATCTCTGTGGAGGTGGGCGACCGCGTGGGCGTGGTCGGCGACACGTCCGGCCAGAAGGACACGCTGGCGCGGATCGTGAAACGCGAGGAGCGCTCCTCGGTGCTGCGGCGCACCGCCGACGACACGGACCCATACGAGCGCATCATCGTCGCCAACGCGGAGCTCATGCTGATCGTGGTGGCCGCCGCCGATCCCCCGCCGCGCACGGGGTTTGTGGAGCGCGCTCTCGTCGCCGCGTTCGACGGCGGTGTCACCCCCGTGGTGTGCATGACCAAGTCGGATCTCGCGGATCCGGGCGAGTTCCAGCGCGAGATCGAGGACCTCAACGTCGCGGTGTACGAGGTCGGCATCGATGAACCGGTCGACGCCCTGCTCGAGCTGATCACCGACCGCACCTCGGCGCTGATCGGCCACTCCGGCGTGGGCAAGTCAACCCTGGTCAACAGGCTGGTCCCGGACGCTGGGCGGGAGACCGGCGCGGTGTCCGGCGTTGGCAAGGGCCGGCACACCTCCACCCAATCTGTGGCGCTGCCGCTTGCCGGCGGCGGCTGGGTGATCGACACCCCCGGTATCCGTTCCTTCGGCTTGGCACACGTCGCCCCGGACGCGATCATCGATGTCTTCCCCGAGCTCGCCGACGCCGCCGAGCGCTGCCCCCGCGGCTGCACCCACCTCGGCCCCCCGGCTGACCCGGAATGCGCCTGGGACGAGTTCGACACCGACTCCCCCATCGGCCGCCGCGTCCAAGCGGTGCGCCGCCTGCTTCAGGCGCTGCACTCGAACAACGAGTGGGATCTAAAGCAGCTCGATGAGGAACGGTAGCTCGGTCGGGTCGAAAAACGCCATGTAGTTGTCTTGGGCGTCGCCCACGGCAAGTTCGGCGTCTTCGTCGCCGAGATCGGCTGCGTCGATAAGCTGCACTGCTTTCTGCGTTGCCTCCTCAGCTTCCTTGACGTCGACGTGGATCGCCGCAACGTCCTTCAGCTCGACGGGGGCATGCAGCTTGACGACGGACTCCCCCATATCCGGCGCGCCCTCAGCCTCAGTATCCACCGAGATCACCACGCGCCGGTGCGGGAACTTCTCCTCGTCCCCGATGGCGAGGAGGCGGAGGGAGGCAAGCGCCGCGTCGTCGAACGCCACTGCCTCGATCTCCTCCTCATCGCCCGAGGTGAAGAATTCGGTGAGCTCCGGCGTGGCGGCAAAACCCCAGCCGTTGCGGGCGTGGATGAGCCCGTTCTCTTCAAGCGACTCCAGCATCGCGAACGTCGCGGGGAGGTAGACGCGCACTAGAACTCGCCCTCGATGTCGAAGAGGGACTGGATCTCGACCGAGCTGCGGTCGAACGCGGTGTGAAGGATGCCGATCATGCCGTACTCCACGGCGGCGCGAACGTTCATGATGTCGTCGTCGATCATGACCGCGTCGTTCAGCGCGACGTCGAGGGCGTCAGCCGCGGCTTGGAACGCGGCGCGCTCCGGCTTCTCCGCCCCAATCTCGCCGCTGAGCACGACAGCGTCCACATCGCCGCGGAACTCCCACTCGCGGATCTTCTCGGCTTCCTCCCCCTCAGCCGCCTCGTTGGAGAGAATCGCGGTGGAGAAACCGCGCTCGCGGACAGCCGCGATCAGGGTCCGCCACCGCTGCTGGTCCTCCGGGTCCTGGTCCAGCACCCCGGCGTAGTCAATGATCAAACCCTGCATCACATCTCCACTTCGTCGTCGACCTGCGGTTCCGCCCCGCATGCTCACTTTCTTGGACGCGGTGGCGCTTCTTCTGGCCCCGCGCGAACGTGCACAATACTACCTGTGTATTACCAGGCACCGGGCCACCAGCACGTCAAGGTCGTCGTACCGCGTGCGCACCGCCCCGATATCCCCCACGCCCGCGCTGCGCACGCGCTTCCGCCGAGCCCCATGGCCCCGCTGGTGCGCCAGGCGCTCGACGCATCCTTCGGGCAGCGCGACCCCGAGTCCCTCACGGGCGCGTTGTTCGACCTCGCGGTCCGTTCCCACGTGCGTTCCCGTTACCGCTTCTCGGACGCGAAGGGCAAAGTGACCGTGACCTCGTGCCACGCCCGCGAGCGCGGCGAGTACTTCGGCACGGTTGAAGTGGGCGGCAAGCCCTACGGATACGCGGCCCGCATCCGCGCAGGCCGCCTCATCTCGTTCAAGGTGCTGTAGCGACTTCGCCCTACTCAGCCGGCTGCTCGAACTGCTTGCGCATCATAAACAGCTGGCGCACGGTCTCCTCCTGGACGGCCTCGTTCATCGCGTTGAACATGTCGCCGCCTTCCTTCTGGTACTCCACCAGCGGGTCGCGCTGCGCCATCGCGCGCAGGCCGATGCCCTCTTTGAGGTAGTCCATCTCGTAGAGGTGCTCGCGCCACTTGGTGTCGATCACCGGCAGGATGACCATGCGCTCAATGTTGCGCATCTGCTCTTCGCCGCCAATCGACGCGACGTTCTCCTCGAGCTGGTCGTACTGGGCCTGGGCATCGTCGACAAGCGCCTGGCGCAGCTGGGCTGGGGTGAGCTCGCCTGGCCGGCCGTACTCGTTGCCGTCGATAAGCTGCTGTGCGCTTACCGACGGGCCGTAGAGAGCATCCAGCGCGTTCCACAGCTCGTCCAAATCCCAGTCCTCGACGTAGCCTTCGCGCGTCGCGCCGTCGACGTAAGCGCCGACAGTCTCGTCGATCATGCGGCGCACCTGGCCCGCGATGTCCTTGGAATCGAGGATCTCCTGACGCTCGCGGTAGACCACCTTGCGCTGCTCGTTGAGCACCTCGTCGTACTTCAGCACGTTCTTGCGCATTTCGAAGTTCTGGTTCTCCACGCGCGACTGGGCCGACTTGATTGCGTTCGAGACCATCTTCGCCTCGATCGGGACGTCGTCCGGCACGTTG
This sequence comes from Corynebacterium sp. Marseille-Q4381, assembly GCF_036881695.1. Classification (NCBI taxonomy): domain Bacteria; kingdom Bacillati; phylum Actinomycetota; class Actinomycetes; order Mycobacteriales; family Corynebacteriaceae; genus Corynebacterium; species Corynebacterium sp. Marseille-Q4381. The sequence goes on from NZ_JBAJNR010000002.1 coordinate 85,023, forward strand.
AGGCGGTTCATCATGTTCTCCATGGAAGTGCCCATGAAGCGGACCATCAGCTCGTCGCGCATCGACAGGTAGAAGCGAGTCTCGCCCGGATCGCCCTGACGGCCCGCGCGGCCGCGCAGCTGGTTGTCGATGCGGCGGGACTCGTGGCGCTCAGTACCAATCACGTACAGGCCACCGGACTCGCGCACCTGGTCGCCGAGCTGCTTGGAACGTTCCTTCGCCGCCGGGAGCTGCTCGTCCCACGCCGCCTGGTAGCGTTCCTCGTCCTCGAACGGGTCAAGACCCTGTTCCTGCAGCTTCGCGTCGAGCAACACCTCGGGGTTGCCGCCGAGCACGATGTCGGTGCCGCGGCCGGCCATGTTGGTGGACACGGTCACCTTGCCCGGAAGACCCGCCTCGGCGATGATGCGGCCCTCTTCCTCGTGGTGCTTCGCGTTGAGCACGTTGTGCTGGATGCCCTTGCGGGTGAGCAGCTGGGACAAGTACTCAGAGCGCTCAACCGAGGTGGTGCCGACGAGCACGGGCTGGCCGTTCTCGACGTGCTCCGCAATGTCGTCTGCGACCGCGGAAAACTTCGCCTCCTGGGTCTTGTAGATCAGGTCGTCGCGGTCCACGCGCTGGTTCGGCTTGTTTGGCGGGATCGCCACCACGTCGAGCTTGTAAATCTGGTGCAGCTCCGCAGCCTCAGTTTCCGCGGTACCGGTCATACCGGCGAGCTTGGTGTAGAGGCGGAAGTAGTTCTGCAGCGTGACGGTCGCCAGCGTCTGGTTCTCGTTCTTGATCTCGACGTTTTCCTTCGCCTCGATCGCCTGGTGCATGCCCTCGTTGTAGCGGCGACCTGCCAGCACGCGGCCGGTGAACGAGTCCACGATCAGGACCTCGCCCTGGCGGATGATGTAGTCCTTGTCGCGCTCGAAGAGCTCCTTCGCCTTGATGGCGTTGTTGAGGTAACTCACCAGCTGGGAGTGCTCCGGCGCGTAGAGGTTGGTGATGCCGAGCTGGTCCTCGACAAACTCGACGCCCTCCTCGCTCACGCCGATCGTGCGCTTGCGCTGGTCCACTTCGTAGTGGATGCCCTCGCGCATGCGCGGCGCCAGCTGCGCGAACACGGTGTAAAACTGGCTCGAGCCGTCAGCCGGGCCGGAGATGATGAGCGGGGTTCGGGCTTCGTCGATAAGAATCGAGTCAACCTCGTCCACGATGGCGAAGTTGTGGCCGCGCTGGACCATCTCGGCGGGCGAGCGCGTCATGTTGTCGCGCAAGTAATCGAACCCGAGCTCGTTGTTGGTGCCGTAGGTAATGTCCGCGTCGTAGGCGGCCTTGCGCTCCGGCGGGCGCATCTCGGAGAGGATGACGCCAACCTCGAGACCAAGGAAGTGGTGGACGCGGCCCATCATCTCCGCGTCGCGCTTGGCCAGGTAGTCGTTCACCGTGACGATGTGGACGCCCTTGCCCTCAAGCGCGTTCAAGTACGCCGGCAGTACCGAGGTCAGGGTCTTGCCCTCACCGGTCTTCATCTCGGCGACCGAGCCGAAGTGCAGCGCGGCGCCGCCCATGATCTGCACCTTGTAGTGCTTCTGGCCGAGCACGCGCCACGACGCCTCCCTGGCGGTGGCAAACGCGTCGATGAGGATGTCGTCGAGCGACGCCCCGTCGGCAAGCTGCGCCTTGAACTCGTCAGTCTTCGCCTTCAGTTCCGCATCGGTCAACGCCGCATACTGATCATCAAGCGCCATCACCTGGTCGGCGATCTTGGCCAGACGCTTCACGGTGCGTCCCTCGCCGGCGCGAAGCAGCTTCGTTAGTCCTTGAAACACGTTAAAGAAATCCTTTTGTAGGTTTCTGCAGGTATACCAACGAACCAGTGTACCCACCGCTACCTTGCAACCAGGATGCAGCCGGCTGGGAACTTCCTTATTGGGCGACCGGTGGGCGCAGGTGAATGAGGTCGTCCGATTATGCGCGGCATAATTTTCGAACGCTTGTTCTATAACGTGCGATCGTATGTTCGAGGCGGTTTGTATAGTGTTCGCACCGATGTTTCACCTCCACAATTCCCCAGCCAGAGCAAGGAAACCGCCATGACCACAACGCTTCTCCCTCCCCGCCGCAGCACCGATGCCAAGACGATCGCGGGTGAGATACGCGAACAGCACCGCCTTACCAACGTCGCTAAGGCCGAGTTGTTAGAACTGATTGCCCATTTCGACGAGCACGAGTTGTCGGAGGCGCTCGGAGCGTCCAGCACCGTTGACTGGCTGCAACGGGAGCTGCGCTACCCCGTCTCAACTGCCTACGAGTACGTCCGCGTCGGCCGAAAGTTGCGGGACTTTCCCCTGCTTGCCGCTGCATTCCGCAAAGCGGAGCTGGATTACACCACCGTCAGGTTCCTGCTGCAGTACATGACTGCAGCCAACGAATCGGATCTGGTGGAGTTAGGTCGCACCCTGTGCCACGCGGAACTGCGGCAAGCGCTCGCCGGGGCACCGAAGGATGACGACAGGGACCCGGACGAGCCGTATTTCAACTTGGACACTCGGTCGGATGGCATGTGGGCTGGCGACTTCCTTCTCACACCGATGATGGGCGAAATATTGAAATCGGCGCTCAAGATTGCCCAGCTGGCCAACTACGACCTCGAAGGCGAGGACATCGAGGGATTACTCAACGAAGACGTAAAGGCCGTCATGGAGCAAGAACTGCGCGAAATGTTCGGCGACGCGCTGGTCGACGCGTGCGACCCTCAGGCAACCGCCGAGGACGAATGCGCGGTCCCGCGTCCTGATATTGAAGAGGCCTGCCCCGGAGAGCAGGTCGCCGCGCCGCGACCAGATACCAAGATCACCATGGAGAAGCTCTTACGCGTCCCCACCCGCTTCGGTGCAGTGGCCAACGTTGACCTGTACAACGCGTTCGTAAACATGATCCAGATGGTCCGTGCAAACCCGGTCACCCCGGTCCGCGCTCCCGGCGCCAACGTGGCGATCATGCTGACCGAGGACGGCAAGGCGTGGATGCCCCAGAACCCACAAGTGCCGTCGTCGGTGGTGCGCGATTACGTCGCCAACGCCATGTACCGCATGCACATAACGGACCCCGCGGGGTTGACGTTGTCGTACGGGCGCGAACGGCGCTTCGCCAGCGACGCACAGATCGGCGCGCTGCTCGATGTATGGGGCCACCAATGCGCTATGCCCGGTTGCACGCATACCCGCTTCATCGAGATTCACCATATTAAGGAGTGGTCCGAAGGGGGTCGGACCGATATCGGAAACCTCATCCCCCTGTGCTCAACCTGCCACTCCAAGGTCAGCCACGGACTGGCACACATTACGCAAGAAGGGCCCGACTTAGAGTTCAGGTTCAAGGACGGCAGCCGCTTCATCTCGCGCAATCGGGGACTTCCGGAGCGCGCCGCCGACTACGAAGGTCCCATGCGTGAGTACGAGTTCAGGTCCGACCTGTCGTTCGAGTAGCCGACTATGCCGCGCATAAATTATGCCGGGCATAAAACAACCCACACCCTGAGGTCCAGGATGCGGGTGGATGAGAAGAGTCAGGCGTAAGCAGACGTTACTGCTCCTCGCCCCCGTTTTCGGCGATCTCGGACTCAGAGGCGAGCGCGATCAGGCCGTAGTCGTAGGCGTGGCGGCGGTAGACCACCGACGGGCGCTGCGTTTCTTCATCGATGAAGAGGAAGAAATCGTGGCCGACCAGCTCCATCTCAGACAGCGCGTCGTCGACGCTCATCGGAGTGTTCGGGTGCAGCTTGCTGCGCACGATCTGGCCCGGCTCGAAGTCGGCGAACTGATCTGCGTACGGGTCAACGTCGTACTTGCCCGGCTGCGCCTCGCGGACGTCGGCGGCCTCGGCAGCGAGCTCAGCGGCGACGACACCGGTGGACTTGGGCGCGCGGTGGCCCGAGCGGGAAATCTCGCGGCGCACCTTCACCTTGCGCAGGGAGCGCTCCAGCTTGCCCACCGCGGATTCAAGTGCGGCGTAGAAGCTGTCTTCCTTCGCCTCGGCGCGGGCGAGGTGGCCCTTGCCCGAGGCGGTGATCTGGATGCGGTTGGCCTGCGCTTCGCGGCGCGGGTTCGGCTCGTGCTTCAGCTCCACGTGAAAGGAGGTCAGCGAGGGGTCGAGCTTCTCAATCTTCGCCAGCTTGCCGTTGACCCGCTCCTGGAAGTGCTCCGGAACTTCGACGTTTCGGCCGGTGATGGTGACTTGGGCGGCGGGGCTCAAGCCAACGTTTTGGTCATACTCTGCAGAAGTCATGTTCTGCCTCCTCGGAAGGTAGTAGGAACCGGGTTCACCTCTGATTATACAGCTGGTCATGCGGAGTTAATGTGGTTTTCATGTTATGCCGCACATAATGCGACGCAGGCTTTCACATCGGCGCCGTGGGCTAGCAACTTTTCGACGCTCGCCTGCAACGTCGCCCCCGTCGTCACCACATCATCGACCACAATGACCGGTTGGGCCGGCACTGCGGAGATGCGCACGGCGTTGGCGAGGTTGGCTCGCCGCTGCGCTGCGTCGAGCTCCGACTGGTCCGCCGTGCGCTCGCGGAGGCTGAGCACTGGGACAACCGATCGACGGGTGGACCGGCAGCACGCCTCGACGGGGTCGCCACCGCGCGCCCTCGCGGAAGACGGCCGCGTGGGTGCGGGCACGAGCGCGCAGCTGTCGGGAATGTCGCCGCGCGCCTCGAGGTAGTCCAGCGCAGCGTCCAGGACGGCACCGACGTGGCGGCGCACGGCGAGGTTCTCGCGCTCTTTCATGGCGAGCACCACCGAGCGGTGAGCGTCTGCGTAGGAACCGAGCGCGAAGACTGGGACGTGGGGCGAGGTGGGCGGGAACACCCGCGCAGGAGGGTGAGCGAGTTGGACGCGGCAGTCGCTACAAAGCAGCTGCCCCGGCTCGCCGCAGCCGGCGCAGTGACGAGGCAGCAACAGTTCGGCGACGTCCCCCAAGATCCCCACAACTGCACTAGCTTGCCACAGATCAGCGCGCGACGATGGGGAGCGCGCGAACTCCCTGCAAACCAGGCACTTCGCGCCACAGTGGGTTGTCGGCGCCGGTGTTGGGCAGCTGCAGGATCGCGTTGGCGTCGGTGACGTAGAGCATGTTCGGCGACGCGGCGACGGCCACCACCGGAGCCGAGATGTTGCCCACCGACAGGGGCGCGGCGGAGGAGCCGTCCTGTTCTACGCGCAGCACCGGCGAGACGGAGCTCGAGGTGCCCACGATCAGGGAACCGTCGGGCTGCCAATCGGCGGCGACGACAGAGCCGCCGAGGTCGGGCGCGTACTCCATCACGTTGATGATGGCGCGGTCGCCGGGCGCCCGGCGGGCCACGATTCCGGTGTAGAGGTGGCCGTCGATGACCATCACCACCCGCGCGCCGGAGCGCGACAGCCGCAGCACCGAGATGTTGCCGCTGACTCCCTCTGGCAGCTCGGCGACAATCTCCTCGCTTGTCACCTCGCCGCTGGCGGCGGAGCGCACGGAGCGAAGGATGCGGGTGCCGTCGGCAACCGTCCAGACGGCGGAGGCCTTGCCTTCTAACGACGGCCGCGTGAAGGTGCCCGCCTCGAGCAGCTCGAACGACTCCTTCCCGCCGGAGTCCAGCGACCCGGCGCGCAAGCGGGAAGTGCCCTGGCCGTCGGTGAAGACGGCGACCCAGCCGCCGCTCGCGGTGATTTCGGCGCTGGCGACGTTGCCGGAGGACAGTTCGGAGTTTAAGGGGGTGGGCGAGGCGGCGTCGATAAGCGAAATGCTCCCGTCGGTGAGCGAGTAGAGCGTTGACGCGCCGGCGGATTGAACCACCGGGCTTAGGTCGGCGAAGTCGTCCGTGGTCAGGGTGTCGGCGGAGGTGAGCAGGGGCGCACCGTCGGCAAGCAGCCGAAACGGGCCGTTGATGCCTGCCGACGCCAGCGTCCACACCACCTGCGACGCGAAGCGCCCGCGGTCTTCCTCGCTGACCCCGCCGAAACCGGAGAAGCTGTAGGCGCCGTCCTCTACCCCGAGGTACGCCGCTCCGGCGGGCAGGATCGAGCTGAGCGCGGGCTGGAGGCGTTGCGACGGCCCCTCCATCAGCAGCGCGATGAGCGCGCTCGGCAGCGTCTCGCGCCGGGAGTAGACCCAGCGGCGGTCGGTCACCAACTCTTGGCCGCGGTTGTCGAAGAAATAGAGGTTGAGCGGCTGGTACTGGTTGCGCAGCTCGGTGCGCTCGAGGACAACACCCGGCGGCAGGGAGGAGATGCGCCACTCACCGCCGACCTGCTCCATGTCGATCGTGGCCTCGTAGGAGCCGCGCTCGGGGCGGAACGCGCCCCCCGCGCCGAGGACGCCGACGACGTTGCCGTGGGCAGAGAAGCTGCGGCGCCCGCCTGTGCCGCCGGCGATTGTGGTCACACCGATGCGGTCGACGATGAGGGTCTCCACGTTCGGGTCCCACGTGCGCGCGGCCTGCTGCGTCATGAACGCACGCGCCGCCTCGTAATCCGACGAGGGGATCGCGGAGGCTGCGTAGAAGTCGCGCAGCAGCAAGTCGGGCTCGCGGCCGGCCTCGGGGGCGATCACCGGCGCGGCGGGCGCCTCGGAGTTGTACGTGCGCAGCACGTGCGGGTTCGAGGTGGACGGCAAGCTCGCGCAGCTGCTCAAAAGCGCCGTCACCGCCACCACAGCTGTGAGCTGCGCTCGCCTACTCCTGCGTGCGAGAACCGTTCGCATCGCAATCCACCTCCACAGTGTTCTCGTCGGCGCCCTCCATCGCAGCGCGCGCCTCTGCCACCCCGTCCGGTTCGCCCGGTGCCTGCAGCTCGACCGGCGCGCGGGCGAAACCTTCCTCGGGATGCCTCGGCAGCACCAGGCGGAACTGGGAGCCCACCCCCGGCACGCCCGCCGCGTCGAGCAAGCCGCGGTGCAGCTGCGCGTCTTCCCGGGCAATGGCAAGACCCAAACCGGTGCCGCCCGAGTGGCGCTTGCGCGACTTGTCCGCGCGCCAGAAGCGGTTGAACACCAGCTCTTCCTGCCCAGGTTTCAGGCCCACGCCGCAGTCGGTGACGGTAACGGCCACTGCCTCGTCGTTCTGCGCCAGCGCCACCTGCACGGGGTTGCCCTCCGAGTGGTCGATGGCGTTGGCGATGAGGTTGCGCACGATGCGCTCGATGCGGCGGGGGTCGCCCTCGATCTGCATCGCGTCTGCAGGGACGTCGAACTCGACCGCAACGTCCAGCTCTTCGGCGAGATGCTGGGTTTGAGCCCAAGCCGATTCGATCGGGGCGCGCACGTCCATGACGGTGCTCGCCAGCTCAGCCACACCGGCGTCGTGGCGGGAGATCTCGAGCAGGTCGGTGAGCAGCGCCTCGAAGCGGTCGAGCTCGCGGGTCATCAGCTCGGAAGCGCGGCGCTGGGCCGGCTCCAAGCTGTCCTGGTCCGCCGCGATCATGTCCGCGGCCATGCGCACGGTGGTCAGCGGCGTGCGCAGCTCGTGCGACACGTCAGAGGTGAACTGGCGCTGCAGGTCGCCGTACTCCTCCAGCTGGTTGATCTGGCGGGACAGCTTGTCGGCCATGTTGTTGAACGACAGCGCGAGCACCGCCATCTCGTCTTCGCCCTCCACAGGCATGCGTTCGCGCAGATGGCCTGCGGCGAAGCGCTCGGCGGTGCGCGACGCGGAGCGCACCGGCGCGACGATCTGCTGCGAGGCGAGCCACGCGATGCCGACCAAGAGCACGATGACAATCAGCGCGGCTGAGGCGAGCAGGCCCCGCATGAGCGCGAGCGTGGACGCCTCGTTGTCCATGTTGGTAACTAAGTACAGCTGCAAGTTCGGCACGTCGGCGTCCGTCGGCGTACCCACGATCAGCGCGTTGTATTGCGAGCCGTCGGCGCGCTCCACGACGGCGAACTGGTAGGCCACGTTGCCCTGGGATACGTACTGCACGAGCTGCTCCGGCAGCCGGTACGACTCCGGCGAGGTGGTGGTCACCCCGACGGACGACTGGACCATGATGACGGGCTCGTAGACGTTGGCCACGTCCGAGCTCTGCTGGGTGCGCTGCGTCAGGCTCGCGCGAGCGGAGTTTAACCGGGACTGCAGGGACGAGGTGGCGCTGCTGGACTCGATCTGCTCCTCCACCAACACGCGGGCGCGGTCGATTTCCGCGCTGGCGGCGTCGATCTTCGTCTGGGCAATGCGCTGCGAGACAACGGTGGCAAGTGTGAAGCCGAGCACCAGCATCACCACAGTGGAGACTAAGAGCACCGTGCCGACGAAGCGCAGCTGCAGGGAGGTGCGCCACGCTTCGGACATCCGCTCCCCCGCGCCGCGGAGCGAACGGGATTCCGCCAGCGCTTTCGCGTTAGGCACCCTCGGTCTTTCCCGTCTTGTACCCCACGCCGCGCACGGTCAGGATGATTTCGGGGTTTTCCGGGTCGTGCTCGATCTTGGAGCGCAGGCGCTGCACGTGAACGTTGACCAGGCGGGTGTCGGTGGCGTTGTGGTAGCCCCACACATTCGCCAGCAGCTCTTCGCGGGTGTGCACCTGGTTCGGGCGTCGAGCCATCTCCAAAAGCAGGTCGAACTCCAGCGGGGTAAGCGCGATCTCCTGGCCGTCGCGGGTAACCATGTGCTGAGGCACGTCGATGGTGAGGTCGCCGATGCTGAGCACCTCGGTCGGTTCGTCGTCGGTGCGGCGCAGACGGGCGCGAATACGGGCGACGAGTTCCTTCGGCTTGAACGGTTTCGTGATGTAGTCGTCCGCCCCAGACTCCAGGCCCAAGACCACGTCGACGGTGTCCGTCTTTGCTGTGAGCATCACAATAGGCACCGCGGACTCCTTGCGAATCTCGCGGCAGACGTCCACGCCGTTCATGTTCGGCAGCATGAGGTCGAGCAGGATCAAATCCGGGTTGGAGGAGCGGAACGCCGGCACCGCCTCGGCGCCGTCGGTCACCGACTCCGTTTGGAACCCTTCCGCGTCGAGGATGATGGTGAGCATTTCGTTGATGGCGGGGTCGTCATCCACGACCAAAATCTTCGGCGGCATGTCGGCTCCTTACTGCTGCTCGCTACGGCCTAGCGCTTTGTCGCTCTCGCGCTGATGGCATCGATGATAACCGCCGGATCGGCGGTGACCAGCCACTGACTCGCCCACGACCGCTCCGCGAGCGCAGCGTAGGCGGCGTACGTGGCCTCTTGGAGCGCGAAATCGCGCTCGTAGCGGTCGCGCGTGCGCGAATCGTCGGCAGCCTCCCGGCGCGCGGCGCGCTCCGCAGCCACCTCGGGGCTCGTGGGCACCAGCACTTGGAGATCCGGCCGGGGCAGGCTGAGGCGCTCGAACTCCAGCTCTTCGACCCACCGCACAGCGGTCTCGTCGCCGGTGCGCGCCCAGGTGTAGGCCGCGTTGGAGGCGCAGTACCGGTCTAAGATCACCGTCTCGTCCGGGTTACCCGTGAAGCGGTCGAGCTCGCCTTTCACCCCGTGGCGGTCGAGGGCGAAGACCGCGGCCATGCCGTAGGCCGACTCCGCCATGTCGCCCATTTGCCCGCGCAGCGCGGCCTGAGCGAGCTGAGCTGCTGCGGAATCCTCGTAGCGCGGGAATGCGATGGAGGTGGCGCTGAGGTGGTTCAACAGCGCGTCGACAAGCGTGTGCTTGCCGGCGCCGTCGATCCCTTCTACCGCAATGATCATCGCACTAGTACCGGTAGTGCTCGGGCTTGTAGGGGCCTGCGACGTCGACGCCGATGTACTCGGCCTGCTCCTTGGTCAGCTCGGTGATCGTGCCGCCGAGGGCCTCGACGTGGATGCGGGCGACCTTCTCGTCCAGCACCTTCGGCAGGCGGTACACCTCGTTCTCATAGTTCGCGGAGTTGGTGAAAAGCTCGATCTGCGCGATCGTCTGGTCGGCGAACGAGTTGGACATCACGAACGACGGGTGGCCGGTGGCGTTGCCCAGGTTCAGCAGGCGGCCCTCGGACAGAACGATGATGGCGTTGCCGCTGGGCAGCTCGAACAGGTCGACCTGCGGCTTGATGTTGGTGCGGGTGACATCGTCGCGGTGGGTCAGCGAGTGCATGTCGATCTCGTTGTCGAAGTGGCCGATGTTGCCCAAAATCGCGTGGTCCTTCATGCGCATCATGTGCTCGAAGGTGATGATGCCCAGGTTGCCGGTCGCGGTGATGACAATGTCCGCGTCCGCGATCGCATCTTCGACGGTGACTACGGCGTAGCCGTCCATCAGCGCCTGCAGCGCGTTGATCGGATCGGCCTCGGTGACCGACACGATCGCGCCTTGGCCGTTGAGCGCCTCAGCCACGCCCTTGCCCACGTCGCCGTAGCCGCAGACCAGCACCTTCTTGCCGCCGATGAGCACGTCCGTTGCGCGGTTGATGCCGTCGATCACGCTGTGGCGGGTGCCGTAGCGGTTGTCGAACTTCGACTTGGTCACCGCGTCGTTGACGTTCATCGCCGGGAACGGCAGCAGGCCCTCCTTGGCGAAGTGGTACAGGCGGTGCACACCGGTGGTGGTCTCTTCGGTGACGCCCTTCACCTCGGCGCCGGTGGTGGTCCACCGGGTCGCATCCTCGGCGAGCACCTCGCGCAGCATGTTGTAGAAGGCGATCTGCTCGTCGGAGTCGCCCTCCTGCGGCTGCGGCACAGCACCCGCAGCTTCGAACTCGGTGCCCTTGATCACGGCCATGGTGGCGTCGCCGCCGTCGTCCAAGATCATGTTCGGGTACACACCGTCACCCCAGTTGAACACCTGCCGCAGGCACCACCAGTACTCGTCCAGGGACTCGCCCTTCCAGGCGAAGACCGGCACACCCTGGGGGTCTTCAGGGGAGCCGTGCTTGCCGACGACCACCGCGGCCGCCGCCGGGTCTTCAGTCGAGAAAATGTTGCACGACGCCCAGCGCACCTCCGCCCCAAGCGCAGTCAGCGTCTCAATCAGCACTGCCGTCTGCGTGGTCATGTGGATCGAGCCCGCGATACGCGCGCCCTTCAGCGGCTGCTCTGCGGCGTACTCCTCGCGCAGGGCCATGAGCCCCGGCATTTCGTACTCCGCAAGCTCAATCTGCTTGCGGCCCGACTCGTGCAGGTTGATGTCGGCGATCTTGAAATCCGTCGTTGCCATGTTCAGTGTGCGCTCCTCAACAGTGAATCTGCTTCTTCACAAACCACAGGCCACTGTAGCGCTACCGCCCAACACGGCGGCGCGCTAGGACAGCGCTTCGATGAACTGGTCGATGTCGGTGTCCGAATCGGTGTCCTCTGCGGCCGCCTCGAGCACCGCAACGGCCGATTCCGCCAGCTGGTCGCTGATCTCGCCCGGGTTGGAGCGGATGAACGGGTACGCTTCAGCGGCTTCGCCGGCGGAGAACGGCGCTCCCGCCCAGATCGCGGCCATCGTCGCCGCGGCGCGGCCGTTGGCGAGCTCCTCGTCGCTGGGAGCCTCACCGGCGGCGAGCAGGACGGCGTCGTGCACGGCCTCGAGGATCTCCTCGGGCTCCAGATCCACCAGCTCATCGAGGAAATCGATGTTCGCGTCGTCAGCGAAGATTTCCTGGTCCCACGTGCTCACCTTGTTTCAGCTCCTTTGTGCGTAGCGTTCCGGCTGTATTACCGGCCACAATAATTTAAGATCCGCGCCGGACGTGTTATAAACGCGAACATAGTGTCATTCCGCCCAAGGAGCCGCAATGAGCCACAACCAGCGAGGCATTGGCCTGTTTATGGTCGCGGGCTCCGTGCTGGCCGTGGTCATTGGACTCGCGGTGTGGAACACTTCAACGCCGCAGCGCTCCGTCACCGCTGGCTACACCCAGGAAGCTGACGAGGCGGTTGGCAGCGCGGCGTATGTCTCGTCGCCGCAGCGCACGCCGGCACCCCCGCAGACCCAGCCGCGCCCGGGCAAGACAGAGAGCTCACGAAGCGCGGCGCCGAAGCCCTCCTCCAAGCGCAGACGCACCGCGGACGCCGGCTACGACCCCACCGCACCCGCCGGCGGGACGGGGGACGAGGCTGCCATTCAAGCAGCCCCAGCGCCGGGCCGGTACCGCATGGAGGATGACCCGCTGGCGCCGCCGCACGCAGTGACGTCGCAGCCGCCTACGGTGGGCCCGACCACGCACTACCGCCCCACCAACGCGCGGCCGGCGGAGCAGCAGGTGACCACTGCGCCGGAGCAACCGTCCGCACCGCGCGCTACCGCGCCGACACCGGCGTCGCAGCCGCCTTCAACCAGCGTCCCTGAGACCCAGAGCCCGCAGACTTCGCAGCCAGCGCAGCCCACACAACCGACAGAACCCTCGCGCACTGACGCGCCGACGACGCCCGCCACCTCACCGGTAGAACCGACGAGCGCGCCGCAGGAACCCGGAGACAAAAAGACGCTGACAAGCGGAGAAGCGCAACCAAGCGCTGAGGCCAGCTCGGTTGAGGAGCCAGCCGCCACCCCGGCCAGCGAGGCCCCGAGCGACGCCGAATCAGACGCGGACGAGGAAAACCTCGGCGGGCTCCTGCCCAGCTAGCTCAACAACGCACGCCTCGGCGCTAGCGGGGACCCACACCGCAGCTCCCGGAGCAATCTCGAGCCCGCCTAGGCGGATACGACCCGCCGTGCACAAGACGACTGCGGGACCGTCGTTGTCCACCGCAAGTGTTGCTCCCCCGGCGAGGGGGTGTCGGCTCACGCGGAACTCGTCGATCGGCAGCTGGTACTCACACCCGCTTTCGACCTCGGCGGCGGCGACGCGCGGGTCGCTCAGCGCCGTGAAGTCGAGCACGCGCGCAAGTTCCGGCACGTCGACGTGCTTCGAGGTCAACCCGCCGCGCAGCACGTTGTCCGAGTTCGCCATGACCTCCACGCCGAGGCCGTGCAAGTACGCGTGCGGCTGCCCGGCCCCGAGGAAGAGCGCCTCGCCGGGCGCAAGCGTGACGTGGTTCAGCATGAGCGCGACCAGCGCGCCCACGTCGCCCGGGTACCGCTCGGACAGCTGCAAAAACGTCTCCGCCACTTCGAACATCCAGTCTGCCGCCCCGCCGGCGATGAGCTCTCGGGCAGACACCTCGACGCCGCCGAGCAGCGCCACGCGCAGACCTGCAGGCAGCGAGATCAACGTGGTGAAGACGGCGCGAAGGCTTTCCTGCGGGTCGTCGCCGCTGAGCAACGCGCTGTAGCGCTCGAGCGGACCGAGCACGTCGAACAGTTCGCGGGTGAGATGCGTCGGCCGGAACCCGGCGAGCGCCCTAAACGGCGTCAGCGCGACGATGAGTTCGGGTTTGTGGTTCGCGTCCTTGTAGTTCCGGCGCGGATCGTCCAACGCGATCCCCTGCTCGTTCTCCCGCTCGAAACCTTCGACGGCCTGCGCCTTCGACGGGTGCGCCTGGATCGACAGCGGCTCGCCTGCAGCGAGCAGCTTCACCAAGAACGGCAGTTCCCCGCCGGAGGCGTCCGCCACCCGCGCACCGAGCGCGGCCACGGGGTCCTCCTCGATCACGTCGTGCAGCGAACGGCCGCCGACGGTCGACGGGGCCGCGGGGTGGGCGCCGAACCACAGCTCCGCCTCGGGGGTCGGCGCCGGGGACTCGGTTCCGCGCAGCTCGGCGAGCATGGTGCGCGAACCCCAGGGATAGGTGCGCAACGCGGGCTCGAGATACTCCATCGGGCTGCTCCTTATCTCCACATCTCCTCCGCCGGCGGGTCGAAGGCGGTTACGGCGTACGCGCGGGTAACCAACCGCACGCACTGGGCTACCGGGCCGAGGCCTGCGTCCTCAACCGACTCGGCGCGCGTGTTGGGCGCGGCCGACGCCGCCTCGGCGGCAGCGCCCGGCAGCGCCCACAGAACGGTCTTCAACGGTACCAGCTGGAACTCACCCGCCTGGAACTGGTCGAGCGGCATCTCTTCGGGCGCGACAAAGCCCGAGACGAGGCCGCGCGCCGACCATAGTTCCGCGGCGACGGCGGCCACCGCACGGCCTACAGCCGTGCTGCCCACCAGGCCGTCCACCTCGGCAGCGGAATGCGCCACCAGCGAGTCCGCGGCGAAGGCGCGCAACTGGCGGGCAGGGTTCACCGATTCCTCGCGCTCTGGGGAGAGGGCGGCGAGATCGCTATCCACTTGCTCGGCGATGGCCTCCAAGCGGGCAGCCGCATCTGCCCCGCTGCCGGCAATAACGTCGTACACCGCGGTGACTGCCGCAATCGTGCGCGCGGGCGAGGGACCCGCGGCGGTTGGAAGGGCGGGGATGGTTGTGGTGGTGGCGGGGGCGTCGTTAAGCAAGGGCCCCCGAGCGGGACCTGCGAGGAGCACCTCAGCCCCGCGGCCTGAGGCGGTGATGAGCGCGCGCGAATCGGACTCCCGCGTCGCGCGCTCGCCCACGATCAGCACCACGTCGAGCGGGCCGACGTACGCGGGCAACTGGTCCGCAACACACACCGGCAGCTTATGCGGCTCGCACAGCGCGACCGCCGCCCGCGCAACCGCCGCCGCGAGCTGGTCCGTTGCGATGACCACCAGCGAGCGCGGCTCGATACCCCCCAGCCGCTCGATCTGAGGCAGCGCCCCCGCCACCGCGCGCAGCTGCGCGCCCTCGTGGGCGACGTCAAAGAAGCGAACCGTCTCGCGGTCGTAGTGGCCGGCACCGGAGTAGTAATCCATGGCCGCGAGTCTAGGCAGTTACGCGCGGATAACTCCGAGCACTTCGGCGACCAGCTCGTCCACCGCCTCCGCGGTCGGAGCCTCCACGTTCAGGCGGAGCAGCGGCTCGGTGTTGGAAGCGCGCACGTTGAACCACGCCTTAGAGTCTTTCAGCGACACGGTGACCCCGTCGAGGTAGTCCACGTCCGAGGCGCGGTCGGCGAAAGCGTCGACGACGCGCTGCATCGTCGCTTGCTGGTCCTCCACTTCGGAGTTGATCTCGCCGGAGGCGACGTAGCGCTCGTACTCAGCCATCAGCTCGGACAGCGGCTTGTCCTGCTCCGCCAGCGCCGCAAGCACGTGCAGCGCGGCAACGAGGCCGGAGTCCGCGTTGAAAAACTCGCGGAAGTAGTAGTGCGCCGAATGCTCCCCGCCGAAAAGCGCCCCCCGCTCGGCCATCTCCGCCTTGATGTAGGAGTGGCCGACGCGGGTGCGCACCGGGGTGCCGCCGAGCTCCGCGACGATCTCGGGCACTGCGCGGGAGGTGATCAGGTTGTGGATGATCGTCGCACCCGAGTTCTTTTTGAGGGTGCGCGCGGCAATCAGCGCGGTAATCGCCGACGGGGACACCGGCTCGCCGCGCTCGTCCACCACGAAGCAGCGGTCGGCGTCGCCGTCGAAGGCGAGCCCGATGTCGGCGCCCTGCTCGGGCGTGAAGCGCTGCAGGTCAACCAGGTTTTTCGGGTCCAGCGGGTTCGCCTCATGGTTGGGGAAGGTGCCGTCGAGCTCGAAGTACAGCGGCCGGATGTCCATGTCGGAGAGCACAGCCGGCACCGTCAGCCCCGCCATGCCGTTCGCCGCATCCACGGCGATTGTGAGCGGTCGCGTCACCGGCACCAGCTCACGCAGGAACGAGGCGTAGGCGCCGAGCACATCTTGCTTGTCGACGCCCCCCTCAACACCCGCATCCGCCCCCTCCAACTCACCGGAGAGCAGCAGCTCGCGGATCTCCCCCAGCCCTGTGTCTGTCGACACCGGCGCCGCCCCCGCGCGGCACAGCTTGATGCCGTTGTACTGCGCAGGGTTGTGCGAGGCGGTGAACATCGCGCCCGCGCAGCTCTGGGTGCCGGCCACGAAGTACAGTTCGTCGGTGCTGGTCAGGCCAAGTACCGTCACGTTCAGACCCTGGGCCGCGGCGCCGTCGGCGAACGCCGCCGCCAACTCGGGCGAGGACGGGCGCATATCGTGACCGACTGCGATCCGGGTCTCCCCCTCGCGGCGGAGAATGTGCGCGAACGCCGCGCCCACCTGCCGGACGAAATCCGCATCCACCGTCTCACCGACGACGCCGCGGATGTCGTACGCCTTAATTACTTTGCTCAAGCGCTCGCTGGTGTAAACCATGCGGGAAAGCTTAGCTTTCTGCCTCGCCTTCACCGCTCGACGGGTCGGGCACCACACGCAAGTGGGAGCGGCGCGCCGCGCGCTGCGCTGCCGCCTGCTCCTCCACGCGCTTCGTGCGGTGCACCGGGTGGTTGGAGGTTGCCGGGTCGTTGAAGTCTTTCGATGGCTGGTACTCGATCGGGTCCTGCGATGTGTCCACCAGCCCGGTGGTCACCCGGCCCGCCTCGCGCACAGCCTCGGCAAGCGCGGTGAGGTCGGACTCGTCCATGGCGTCGAACTCTTCATCGGTGATGTCGACCTGCTCTACACGCACCATCTCCCAGCCGACCGGGGCGGTGATGTGGGCAGAGTGGCGCTCGCACAGGTCCCAGGCGTGCGGATCCGGCACCGGCGCTAGCGGGCCGACCACAGCGGTGGACTCGGCATAGGCGTAGACGAGCGTGGCCACAGCCGGCCGGCCGCAGCCGGGCCTGCAACAACGTCGAAAAGTGCTCACGGCGCCTAAGTCTAAACCCCTGCTTGAGTTTTCGGGGAGTAGCACGCGGCGCGCCCCGACTACCTGTACGCGCGCGAGCCCTACTATCTAGCCGTATGCGCACCGATTCAGCTAGCCCCCTGCACCTGCGTCCGGGGCGCGACCGCCACGGCCGCGGCGCCCGCGGACCGCTCGTGCCCGTCGGTGTCCCCCGCTACCGCAGCCGGTCGATGGCCTTCGACCAACTCGTTTTAGAGATGTACGCACCGCTCCACAACGCCTACTTCGACCAGCTCACCGGCGTGGATCTGGCGGTGGACATGATTCCGCGGATGCGTCTGCGCGCAGACATGACGGTGATGCCGGAAGAGATCGTCGCCGATGGCCCCGTGCCGCTCGGCCGCGTGCTGGAGGCTGGTGTGGACCGCAACGGCAACCCCACCCGCGCCAGGTTCGTCGTCTTCCGCAGTCCCATCGAGCAAAGAGCCCGCTCGGGAGAAGAGCGGGCTGAACTTCTTACCTGGGTGCTCACTGCGCTTGTCGCGTACTACCTCAACATGGACCCGCGCGACATCGACGAAAGTTTCCCCTGGTAAGTGCTAGCCGAGCTGCTTCTTCAGGCGGCGGCGCTCGCGGTCGGAGAGCCCACCCCAGATACCGAACCGCTCATCGTGCTCGAGGGCGTACTCGAGACACTCATCGCGGACAGCGCATGCCTTGCAGATACGCTTCGCCTCGCGGGTGGAGCCACCCTTCTCAGGGAAGAACGCCTCCGGATCGGTCTGCGCGCAGAGGGCCTGATCCTGCCATTCCTGCTCGACGGTGCCGAACAACTCATCCAGCGTCATGCCCCCCACGGCCGCGCCGCGGAGAAATGCGTCGTCTCCCATACTCCACGCCCTCCCTTCCTCCGTTGTTTTTCAGGTCTGCCGGTCATCCGGTGGATTACACGCTTGCGATTCAACACGCATCCACTAAATAGCCGCAACCTCGCCCGCCCGATCGAGCACGAAAACTATGGTTCCCCCAGCGCGCTAGTCACACCAGTCACACGCGTTTCACCCATGCGCCTTCAGGGGTAGTCGGCGGGGGTACTACATCTGGTAGGCACCCCCGCCGAAGTTAACTAGTTTGGCGATTCGGCGTGTCGCTTATGCATCCGGCGAAAAACGCACCCCCGAATCTGGGAGTTCCACGCCCGGCCAGACGCGCATGCCGCCCTCGAGTTCGCAGCGGGCGCCGATGCGCGCGCCTTCGCCGATGACGCAATCCTTCAGCTTCACGTTGGCGCCAATAGTCGCCCCGGAGGCGATGATTGAGTTCCGCACGACTGCGCCCGGTTCGACGGTGACGCCGTCGAAAATCACGGAGTCGTCGATACGCGAGCCCGCGCCGATGACCGAGCCGCGGCCGATTGCCGTACCCCCCACCAAGATCACCCCGGCGGCAACGCCCGCGGACGGGTCAACCAGCGACTCGCCGGTCTTGCCCTCGAGCAGCGGTGAGTGGGCAATCCCGCGGACCAGGTCGGACGAGCCCTGCACAAAGTCGCTGGGCCGGCCCATGTCGCGCCAGTACGACGAGTCGACGTGGCCGAGGACCCGGGCGCCGTCGGAAAGCAAGCCCGGGAACACCTCGCGCTCGACACTGACCACCCGACCCGCGGGGATCTGCTCGATCACCTCGCGCTTGAACACGTAGCAGCCAGCGTTAATCTGGTCGGTCGGCGGGTCCTCGGTCTTCTCCAGAAACGCGAGCACGCGACCGTCCTCGTCCGTCGGCACCGAGCCGAAAGCGCGCGGGTCCGGCACTCGCACGAGGTGGAGCGTGACATCCGCGTCGCCCTCGATATGCGTGCGCAGAATCGCGGTGAGGTCAGCGCCGGAAAGCACGTCGCCGTTGAACACCATCGCCGTGTCGTAGCGCAGCTTGTCGTGCACGTTGCGGATCGCGCCGCCGGTCCCCAGCGCCTCCTCCTCCACCACGTACTCGATCTCGAGCCCGAAGTCGGTGCCGTCGCCGAAGTACTCCTCGAACACCTCGGCACGGTACGACGTCCCGAGCACCACGTGCTTCATTCCCGCGGCTGCGATGCGGGCCAGAAGGTGGCTCAAGAAGGGGTAGTTGGCTGTCGGCAGCATCGGCTTCGGGGTCGACACCGTCAGCGGGCGAAGCCTCGTGCCCTGGCCGCCGACGAGAATGACGGCGTCGACCTCGGCTGGGTGGACCTGGCCCGAGGCCTGGTGTGCTTGCTCAACCATGCTGCTTCCTTTTGTCTGGTAGTTACCCGCGAGCGAGCGAAACCGCGCTGCGCACTTTCAGTCCGAGCCACAATCCCGCGCGGATCGGGGCTTGCCACCAGTGCGGGTGGCGATCGCGCTGGAAACGGTACGCGGAGGCGTGGTGCGCCGGCACGGTGACCCGGCTGTGTTTGCCGGCCACGTGGCCTTGATCGTGGAAGATCACCGACGACGGGCAGTAGAAGTTGTCCCACCCGGCACGGCTCAACCGGTCGCCGAAATCGATGTCCTCGAAGTACATGAAGTAGCGCTCGTCGAACCCGCCGACAGCGTCGAACGCGTCCCACCGCACTAAAAGGCACGCGCCAGAGAGCCACCCCGCGGTGCGCTGGGTGTCCATGTCCGCACCTTTCTTATAGGACGCGGTAAACGGGTTCGACGGCCAGATGTCGCCGAACAGCGCGTGGCCGATACCGTTGATCAGCCCGGGCACCTGCCGCGCACTCGGGTACGCCGACCCGTCGGCCTCCTCGATCCTCGGACCGGTCGCGCCAGCGCCGCTCGCATCGGCGCACTCGAGCAGCTTGTCTACGCTGCCCGGCGCAAGCTCCACGTCGGGGTTGACGATCAGGAAGTAGTCGGGGTTCACCGCGCCGCGGGCCCGAAGAGCTTGCAGCTTGCCGACACCCACGTTAATCGCCGCTCCATACCCAATATTTCCGCCCGTGGGCACGAACTCGACGTTGTCGTGCTCGCGCGCCGCCGCCTGCGGCACCCCGTCAGTGGAACCGTTGTCCGCGCAGACGAGTACGGTGCCTGCGGATGTCGCTGCCTTGAGCGACGAGATCAGCTGACCGAGGTGGCGGCCGGGCGAATACGTCACCGCGACCACGGCCAGAGGTGCTTCTGAGGCGGGGCCGCGGTTGCTGTCAAGGTGCAAAGCGTCGATCACAATGCGGGATAGCTTACCCAGCGCTGCATGTCAGCCCGGGCAGGCGCGCGCACTATACTTTCCGGCTGTGACGGACAACTCCCGCAAAGGCCAACCCCGCCGCGCGCGCAGCATCGCACCCGCGCCGTCGCGTGCGCGCGACGTGAGCCAAGCGGGCCACCCGGCGGCGAAGGCCGTGCTCGCCTTTTTCTCCGCCGCCACCCTATTGGTTTCCGGCGTCGGGTACGCCACCGTCGGCCGCCTCGGCAACCAGCTCAGCGCCTCAGAACTGGAGATCCAGACCCCGAAGCGCGGGGGCAAGGGCGCCAAGAAGCAAGCGCTTGTCGACGGCGCGGTGGACATCCTCCTTGTCGGCTCCGACTCCCGCACCGACGCCCAGGGCAACCCCCTGTCCGAGGAGGAGCTCGCCCGCCTCAACGCCGGGGTGTCCGACGGCGAGATCAACACCGACACCATCATGGTTGTCCGCGTACCCGAAGACGGCTCCCGCGCAACCGCCGTCTCTATCCCCCGCGACACGTACGTCCACACGGATGACTTCGGCAACCTGAAGATCAACGGCGTCTACGCCGCCCACGCGGAGAAGCGCCGCGAGGATCTGGTCGCCGCCGGCATGTCGCAGGGCCCGCAACTTGAGCAGCAGGTTGCCCGCGCCGGGCAGCTGGGTTTGATCGAGGCGGTCGCGGACCTCACCGGCGTGGAAGTCGACCACTACGCGCAAGTGGGCCTGCTCGGCTTCGCGCTGCTGACAGACGCCGTGGGAGGAGTCGAGGTCTGCCTCAACAACGCCGTCGACGAGCCGTTGTCCGGCGCCCACTTCCCGGCTGGCCGGCAAACCCTCGACGGGGCGGAGGCGCTTTCGTTTGTGCGCCAGCGCCACGACCTGCCCCGCGGCGACTTCGACCGTATCGTGCGCCAGCAGGCGTACATGGCCTCGTTGGTGCAGAAGACATTGTCCGCAGGCACGCTCACCAACCCGGCGCGCCTGCGCGACCTGGCCGCAGCCGCAGAGCGCTCCGTCACCCTGGACCAGGGCTGGGACATTATGGCGTTCGCGCAGCAGATGTCGGGGCTTGCCGGCGGCGACGTTACCTTTGCCACGATCCCGGTGACCTCGGTCAACGGCGTGGGCGACTACGGTGAATCCATCGTCACCGTCGACATCGGCCAAGTGCACCGATTCATGGAGGAGGCCGCCAACCCACCTGAGGAGGAGACGGAGGAGGATTCCACTGCCGCATCGGAGTCAGCGCCGGCTGCTGCGGTGTTTACCAGCTACGAGGCCTACGTTCTCAACGCCGGGGCGCGCCCTGGACAGGCGGGTGCTGTGGGCACGCACCTTGAGAAGGAAGGTCTAACTGTCGCCAGCGTCTCGAACGCCCTGGACGGCATCTACTCGACCTCCCAGGTTGTAGCCGCCGACCCGGCAGACCCGGCGGCGGTGGAGCTCGCCCGCATGCTGGGCGGGCTGCCAATCACCTCCAACGAAGGACTCGAGCCGGGCAGCCTGATCGTTGTGGTGGCCGACGATTACGACGGCCCCGCCGCCATCGAGGAAGACGGCGGCGCGGACGGGACTGAATACGCCGAGCCGATCGGCACCCCGGGCGAAGACTTCGGCGCCGCGGAGATCGCGCCCGAGTTCACCGCGGAGGGAACGGGCCCGCGCTGCGTAAACTAATTGTTCTACGCTGGGCAGGCATGAGTTTGCTTCAACCGCTTCTCGCATCCGACCCCGCCTCGCCGCGCTTGACGGTGTACGACGAGGACCGCGGAACCCGCATGGAATTTTCCGCGCAGACGCTGGACAACTGGGCCAGCAAGGTCGCCAACATGCTCGAGGAGGAGTTCGACCTTGCAGCCGGCGATACCGCGCTTATTGATCTCGCGCCCAGCTGGCAGTCCGCCGTGATCGCCCTCGGCGCCTACAACGCGGGGGTGAAGCCGGAGTTTGCGGTGAAGGGAGACGCGACGGCGTCGGCAAGCACCTGGCCCGTCGTCTTTACCTCCCCTGAACGGGCGGAGCAGTGGCCTGCCACCCCGGATGTCGTGGTGGTGTCGGACGACCCGTTTGGCCGCGGCGTGGAGGAAGCAGGTGGCGCGCTGCCCGCGGGCGCGGTGGACTTCGGTCCCACGGTGCGGTTCTACGGCGACGCCTACTTCGGGGACTCCCCCGATCTCGGGCAGTTTACCCGCACCGGGTACGGACCCCACCGCTACCTGTCGGCACCGTGGAGTACCGCAGCGCAGTTCGAGGAGCACGTTCTCGCTCCGCTGGCGGCCGGCGGTTCTGTCGTGGTAGCGACGGGGCTGATACCGGCCGAGCACTTAGACCGCATCTCGCAGGCAGAAAAGGTAACGCACTTCTTAACTCAAGGTTAAGTCGCCAGATCCACCCCCATATTTGGGTAAACACCAAAAATGGCGGTTCTCGAATCTTTTGGGTTCTACATTGTTAGTCACCTCCGATCTGACTTGTGATCCGAAAGGCCTTTTGAATGAACCGTCACGCAACCCGCAGGACCGGCGCGGCCATCTGCGCATTCGCACTGTCCTCCACCGCACTGGTGGCTTGCTCCAACGATGGCGACACCGCCGGCACCACCAACGATGAGACCGGCGCAACAACCGCCGCCGCGAGCGACGCTGCGGCGAGCGACGCCGGCGAAGACCGCGGCCCCATCACCTTCGCCATGGGCCGCAACGACACCGACAAGATCATCCCGATCATCGACAAGTGGAACGCCGAGCACCCTGACGAGAAGGTCACCCTTTCCGAGCTCGCCGGCGAGGCCGACGACCAGCGCGACACCCTCGTGCAGTCCCTGCAGGCCGGCAACGCCGACTACGACGTGATGGCGCTCGACGTTGTCTGGACCGCCGACTTCGCGGCGAACCAGTGGCTGGAACCGCTCGAGGGCGACTACGCCGTCGAGACCTCCGACCTGCTGCAGTCGACCGTCGACTCCGCGACCTACAACGGCAAGCTCTACGCGCTGCCGCAGAACACCAACGGCCAGCTCCTGTTCCGCAACACCGACGTCATCCCGGAGGCGCCGGACACGTTCGCCGATATCAAGTCCGCGTGCGAAGCAATCGAGACCGACTGCCTGACCACACAGCTCAAGCAGTACGAGGGCCTGACCGTGAACACGCTCGGCTTCATCCACGGCTGGGGCGGCGAGGTCATCAACGACGCTGGCCAGCCGACGATCGAGTCCCCAGAGGCGAAGGCCGGTCTGCAGGCGCTGGTGGACGCGTACGAGGACGGCACCATTGCGAAGGCCTCCACCGCGGCAACCGAGGAGGAGACCAACCTCGCGTTCACCGGCGGCGAGACCGCGTTCGCGATCAACTGGCCGTACATGTACTCCAACGCTGAAGAGGCTGGCGTCAACTTCGAGGTGCAGCCGCTCGTTGGCGAGAACGGCGTCGGCGCTTCCACCCTCGGCGGCTACAACAACGGCATCAACGTGAACTCCAAGCACAAGGCAACCGCCCGCGACTTCATCGAGTTCATCATTTCTGAGGAGAACCAGCTCTCCTTCGCCGAAGCTTCGTTCCCGCCGGTGCTTGCCTCCATCTACGACGACGCGGAGCTGATCAAGGACCACCCGTACCTCCCGGCACTCAAGGAGTCCCTGGAGAACGCGAAGCCGCGCCCAGTTTCCCCGTTCTACCCGGCGATTTCCAAGGCCATCCAGGACAACGCGTACGCAGCGCTGACCTCCGGCAAGAGCGTCGACGACGCGACCAAGGACATGGCTGCAGCCATCCAGCAGGCGCAGTAGTTCACACGCCTCATTGCTAAACGCTCACGCCCGCGCGGTTTAGAATCCGTTGCGGGCGTGAGCCCATTTCTCCCCACGTGCAACGAGAAGGGCGCGTATGAGCACCGTTACCCAGAAGAAGCAGTCCGACGTAGGTAAGGCCTACGGCTTGGTGGCTCCGGCACTGATCGTGCTCGCCATCGTTATCGGCTACCCCATCGTCCGCGCTATCTGGCTGTCGTTCCAGTCAAACCGCCACCTCGACCCCAAGACGGGCGTCTTCGTCGACGGTGGGTTCGCGGGCCTGGACAACTACTTGTACTGGCTCACGAACCGGTGCATGAGCCCCTCCGGGGTGGTGGGCTCCTGCCCGCCGGGCGTTTTGAGCACCGACTTCTGGCCGGCAGTGCGCATCACGCTCTTCTTCACCGTGGTCACCGTCGCGCTCGAGACGATCCTCGGGTTGGCGATGGCCATGATCATGAACCACCCCTCCAAGGTGCGCGGCATGATCCGCGCCGCGGTGCTCATCCCCTGGGCGATCCCCACCGCTGTCACCGCGAAGTTGTGGCAGTTCATGTTCGCGCCCAACGGCATTGTTAACTCGCTGCTCGGCCAGAGCATCGCGTGGACGACGGACCCGTGGGCCGCCCGTTTCGCCGTCGTCATCGCCGACGTGTGGAAGACCACCCCGTTCATGGCGTTGCTCATCCTCGCCGGTCTGCAGATGATCCCGCAGGACATCTACGAGGCAGCACGCGTCGACGGCGCAAACGCGTGGCAGCAGTTCACCCGCATCACGCTCCCGTTGGTGCGGCCCGCTCTCATGGTGGCAGTGCTCTTCCGCACCCTCGACGCGCTGCGCATGTACGACCTGCCGGTGATCATGATTTCCGGGTCCTCGAACTCGCCTACAGCAACGATCTCGCAGCTGGTGGTTGAGGACATGAGGCAGGGCAACTTCAACTCGGCATCAGCGCTGTCGACGCTGATCTTCCTGCTGATCTTCTTCGTGGCGTTCGTGATGATCCGGTTCCTCGGCGCGGATGTCGGCGGCGCTGTGAAGGAAGAAGGGAAGAGGAAGAAGAAAAGGCGGCGTCGACAAGCAACTGCTCAAGACGCTGAACCGCTAGACGCACGACTGTCGGAGGCTGCGCGATGAAAAAGGTAGGACACTTCCTCGGTGTCATCTTCATCATGTTCTGGGGGCTCGCCCCGTTCTACTGGATGCTAATAACGGCGCTGCGCGACAAGCGCTACACCTTCGACACCACGCCCTGGCCGACGCACGTGACGCTGGACAACTTCCGCGACGCGCTCGCGACGGATAAGGGCAACGACTTCCTCGGTGCGATCGGCAACTCCCTGATCATCTCCGTGAGCACGACTGCGCTCGCCGTCCTCGTCGGCGTATTCACGGCCTACGCGCTCGCGCGGCTGAACTTCCCCGGCAAGGGGTTCATCACGGGCATCATCTTGGCTGCCTCGATGTTCCCCGGTATCGCCCTGGTCACGCCGCTGTTCCAGCTCTTCGGCGACCTCGGGTGGATCGGCACCTACCGCGCGATGATCATTCCCAACATCTCGTTCGCGCTGCCGCTGACGGTGTACACGCTCATCTCGTTCTTCCAGCAACTCCCTTGGGAGCTTGAGGAAGCAGCGCGTGTCGACGGCGCGACCCGGGGACAAGCGTTCCGCCTCATTCTGCTGCCGCTGGCGGCGCCGGCGATTTTCACCACCGCGATCATCGCGTTCATCACCACGTGGAACGAGTTCATGCTCGCCCGCCAGCTGTCCACAACCGCGACCGAGCCCGTCACCGTCGCGATAGCCCGCTTCTCCGGGCCGAGCGCATTCGAGTACCCGTACGCCGCGATCATGGCTGCGGGTTCTTTGGTGACGATCCCGCTCATCATCATGGTGCTGGTCTTCCAGCGCCGAATCGTCTCCGGTCTCACCGCCGGCGGCGTGAAGGGGTAGCCAGTCTTCGGCTGGCGGGCTCATGCCGCTGGCTACAACCAGCTGGGGTCTCGGTGCGCTACGCGCCGAGACCCCAAGATTATGCGCGGCATAATCACCCGCGCACCTGCGCGACCAGACGGCGCCACAGTACCCGGGCCAAGGAGTGGGGCACCGCGATGAGTTCGCGCGAGTAGTTCTTGATCTTGCTCTTCGGGTACCCGGGCGGCATGGGGGCACCGACCAGGTCGACGGGGATGCCCAGGTGCCACGCCCAGACAGCGGTGCGAGCGACGTGGAAGTTGCTGGTGACCACCGTCAACCGCGCGGCATCTGGGAAAAGAGCGCGGGCCCGCTCGAGATTTTCGTTGGTGGAGGTGGCGTGCGGTTCAACTACGATGTGCTCGAGGGGAACACCCCGCTCGGCAAGCCATAAGGCCATGACCTCGGCCTCGCCTCGCCCGCTCACCACAATGGGGCGGGGTGCGGCGTTGTAAATCGACAGCGCTGAGGTTAACCGGGAGGCGAGCATGCGACTGGGGCGGCCGTCGATAATCCTTGCCCCGAGGACAACGATCGGGTTCACCAATTAGTCGCCGAGCAGGCGCTGGCGGAGCGCGTCGTCCTTGCGCTCGACGTCGGCGGCGAGGTCGGCCTGGTAGGTGGCCATCTTCTCCACCAGCGCGTCGTCGCCCGCGCCGAGGATGCGCACGGCGAGCAGGCCGGCGTTCTTGGCACCGCCGATAGACACGGTGGCAACAGGCACGCCGCCCGGCATCTGCACGATGGAGAGCAGGGAGTCGAGACCGTCGAGATCCGCAAGCGCGCGCGGGATGCCGATGACCGGTAGCGGCGTGGCGGCGGCGACCATGCCGGGCAGGTGAGCCGCTCCCCCGGCGCAGGCGATGATGCACTTCAGGCCGCGGGTGTGGGCGCTTTTCGCGTACGCCAGCATCTTCTCCGGCGTGCGGTGGGCGGACACAACGCCCACCTCGAAGCGCACTCCGAAGTCGCGGAGCACCTCTGCGGCAGGCGCGACCGTGTCCCAGTCCGAATCCGAGCCCATGATCAGGCCAACAAGCGGTTGCATACCTCTTACTCCTCTCCTGCGGCGCTTTCGTCGCGCCACGTCGCGTTCACGATGAAGTGCGCGGCATCTTCCGCGACGGCGCGCGCCTCGACCACCGTATCCGCGGCGACGTTGACGTGACCCATCTTGCGGCCCGGGCGGTGGCCCTTGCCGTACAGGTGGATCTTTGCCTGCGGGTAGCGGCGCATCACCTCGATCACGCGCTCGGCCATCGGCATCTCCGGATCGGTGTCGCCGCCGAGCGTGTTCACCATCACGGTCACCGGCGCCGTCGGTTCCGTCGCGCCGAGCGGCCAGTCCAGCACGGCGCGCAGGTGCTGCTCGAACTGCGAAGTCACGCACCCGTCCTGGGTCCAGTGGCCGGTGTTGTGCGGGCGCATCGCAAGTTCGTTCACCAGCAGGGTATCGCCGGTGACGAACAGCTCCACGGCAAGCACGCCGGTCACGTCGAGCTCCTGCGCGATGCGGGAGGCCAGCTCGCGGGCTTCGCGCTCCAGCTTCTCGTCCAAGCCCGGCGCCGGGCTGATCGCCACGCGGCAGATGCCGCCGTCCTGGATCGATTCGACCACCGGCCACGCCGCAATCTGGCCGGTGCGGCCGCGCGCCACCATGGCAGACAGCTCGCGGTCGAACGGCACCTTCCGCTCACCCATAAGTGGCAGGTCCAGCTCCTCAACCAGGGAGAGCAGTTCGCTTAACGACGCAGGGAACCACACCCCCTTCCCGTCATATCCTCCCCGGGTGGCCTTCAGACAGACCTGCCCATCCACCTGCTCCCAGAACGCCTCCGCGTCCTCGGCAGTGTTGATGGCGGCGAACTCCGGCACCGGCGCCCCCAGCGCGTTGAGGCGCTGACGCTGCTCCAGCTTGTCCTGGGCGTAGATGAGCGCAGACGGGCGCGGCTCCGGATCGAGGTCGTTGTCGATCAGCACCTGCAGGTGCTCGTTGGGCACGTGCTCGTGGTCGAAGGTGACGGCGTCGGTTCCTTCGGTGGCGGCTTCCAAATCCTCGAGCGAGGTGTAATCGCCCAGGCGGGCGTCGGCAATCACCTGCGCCGCGGAGGCCTCGTTGCTTCCCGCCAGCACGCGGGTCTCAATCCCCAGCTCGATGGCGGCAGTCTGCATCATTCGGGCCAGCTGCCCGTCGCCGATGATCGCAACCACCGGCATCCCATACGCGTTACTCACTCCCAACACTGTAGTCGCAGTTCGAAGTACCATCGCACCCATGGCTGAAACTATCCAGCGGCACACGATCTTCCAGAATTCGCTGATGACCGCCCTGCTCGACGGGATCTACGACGGAGAGCTGACCATCGGCGAGATCCTGTCGAAGGGCAACTTCGGGCTCGGCACGTTCGACGGGCTGGACGGGGAGATGCTGATTATCGACGGGGTGTGCCACCAGCTCACCTCCGACGGCAAAGCCCGCGTCGCCGGCCTGGAGCAGCGGACCCCGTTTACCGTGGTGACGAACTTCGTCCCGCGGATCCGCGTCGAGGCCCCGCGGGGCATGCGCCGCTCCGAGCTGTCCAGCTTCATCGACAGCGTAGAGCCGAGCGGCAACTACTTCACCGCAGTGAAGATCACCGGCACGTTTTCCCACGTGTCCACGCGCACGGTGAGCAAGCAGTTCAAGCCCTACCCGCCGATGTCGCAGGCGGTGGGCGACGATGCGGAGCACAACTTCACCGACGTCAGCGGCATCATCGGCGGCTTCCGCACACCGGCCTACGCCAAGGGCATCGGCGTGCCGGGGTGCCACGTCCACTTCGTCAACGACGACCGCACCTCGGGCGGCCACGTGCTCGACTACACCGTGGACGACGCTGTCATCGAGCTGTGCCCCGGTACCGACATGGAGCTGCACCTGCCGATCACCGCGGAATTCGCGGGCGGCAACCTCGCGCCGGAGGACTTGGAC
Source organism: Corynebacterium sp. Marseille-Q4381 (assembly GCF_036881695.1). Lineage (NCBI taxonomy): Bacteria > Bacillati > Actinomycetota > Actinomycetes > Mycobacteriales > Corynebacteriaceae > Corynebacterium > Corynebacterium sp. Marseille-Q4381. The sequence goes on from NZ_JBAJNR010000002.1 coordinate 113,487, forward strand.
GACCAGATCCACCACACCGAGGTGAAGAACTAGGAGTTGATGATCTTCTCGACTTGCTTCGGCTTGCCCACCTGGTCGAAGAAAAGCGGCCGCTCGAAGCCGTAGACCGAAAGCGAGATGCCGCCGCCGGACTTGCGCGCAGAATGGATGTGCTGGCGGGGGATAGAATCAACCGCGCCACGCGGGCCGCGCGAGAGCACGCGCCGGTCTGTGACCACGAACCGGCGGCGCCGCGCGCGCGAAACTGGCACGATAAAGCGCCAGATCACCACCAGCACCCACCCCAGCACGACGAGGTTGCGCACCAGCGGGTCGAGCTCGGTGTTGACGTCGAACCAGCCGATCGCGATCCACACCACGCCGGTGACCACTACCGCTTCCAGCAGGGGGAAGACCAACGTCGAAATCGGCGCGCTGACGTCGGCGAGGACTACCTCGTCCTCGCCGACTGCAAAGTCGGCCTGCCTCGCCACTACGCTTCGCTCGGGCGGAGGTGGTGGACGTCGCCGACGGCGTACGGGGTGCCGTCGATAAGCAACTCGCCTTGGTCGTTGATGCCGTCGACGGTGCCGGTGACTTCCCCCTCGTCGTCGCTGGTGCGCAGCTCCAGCCGCACGCGCTGACCGATGGTCGCGCAGACCTTGCGGTAATCCTCGAGCAGCTGCGGGTCGCCCTCGCGCCACTGGGTGAGGCGGCGGCCCATGGCGTTGAGGATGTCGATGGTGAAGTCGTCGAAGTCGACGTCGATGCCCTCGAGGTTGAGTGCGGTCGCGGTCTCCACAGGCAGGTCTTCTGGGCGCATCGCCACGTTGATGCCGATGCCCACAACCACCCGCGGCATGTCCAGGCCGGAGAGGATGCCGGCGATCTTCTTGCCGCGGATCTGCACGTCGTTTGGCCACTTCAGCTGCGCCTCCGGCACCACGTCGGTGACGGCCACGCCCGGCGTAATGGACAGAAGGCCGAAGTCGCCCGGGTGCTCCGAGGCGTCCAGCACCATGCTCATGGCCAGCTGCGATCCCTTCGGCGTGACCCACTGGCGGCCCAAACGTCCCTTGGCGTCGGTCTGCTCGTCGGCGATCAGCACCGTGCCCGGCTCGCCCTCGCGCAGCATGTCCGCGTTGGTTGAACCGGTCGATTCGACCCACCGCACGTCCGGCCAGTACTCGGCGACGGCCTCCTGCACTGCCTGCACATCCTTGATGCTCATGGGCACTAAGCCTAGCGCCGAGCACACCCGCAACGCGCGTCCCCGTTTCAGCCTATGCTCGGATTTGTCCCATAACCCCGAGCACATAGGTAAAGGTCATGGCAAATTCAGAAGCTTCACAGCAAGAGCAAAACGCGCAAGATCCGAAGCCGTCGGTCACCCAGGCATCCCCGGCCGGTGACACCGTGTCCGGCGCACCAGCAGGCGCGGACAACCCGTCTGAGGCCACCAAGGCCCCCGAGGCCGTCAGCGTCAACGGCTGCCCGTTCCACTTTGGCGCCTCCGAACCGGACCCGCGCGCGCAGCAGGGCGAGTACCTCACCACCTCCCAGGGCGCGCGACTGAGCGAGACGTCGAAGTCGCTGCGCGCCGGCGAGCGCGGCCCGCTGCTGGTGCAGGACCTGCACTTCCGCGAGAAGATCACGCACTTCGACCACGAGCGCATCCCCGAGCGCGCGGTGCACGCCCGCGGTGTCGGCGCCCACGGCGTGTTCGTGGCCAACGGTAAGGCAGAAAAGATCTCCAAGGCCGCCGTGTTTAAGAAGGACAAAGAGACCCCGGTTTTCGTCCGTTTCTCCACTGTGCTCGGCTCCCGCGGCTCCGCCGATTCCGTGCGCGACACCCGCGGCTGGGCCACCAAGTTCTACACCGAAGAGGGCAACTGGGACCTCGTGGGCAACAACATCCCGGTCTTCTTCATCCAGGACGCGATTAAGTTCCCGGACGTTATCCACGCAGGCAAGCCGCACCCGGACCGCGAGATCCCGCAGGCGCAGTCCGCGCACGACACCTTCTGGGACTTCGTCGGCCTGCACACCGAGGCCACCCACCACACCCTGTGGAACATGTCGGACCGCGGCATCCCGCGCTCTCTGCGCATGATGGAGGGCTTCGGCATCCACACCTTCCGTTTCATCAACGACGCCGGCGAGACCACGCTGGTGAAGTTCCACTGGAAGCCGAAGTTCGGCGTGCACTCCCAGGTGTGGGAGGAAGCGCAGATCACCGGCGGCATGGACCCGGACTTCCACCGCCGCGATCTGTACGACGCGATCGAGGCCGGCGCCTTCCCGCAGTGGGATCTCGGCGTGCAGGTGTTCCCGGACACCGAGGACGAGATGTTCGAGGGCATCGACCTGCTCGACCCGACCAAGATCGTGCCGGAGGAGCTCGCACCGGTTGAGATCATCGGCACGATGACGCTGAACAAGAACCCGCGCAACTACTTTGAGGAGACCGAGCAGGTCGCGTTCTGCCCGAGCCACCTGCCCCCGGGCATCGACGTCACCGCCGATCCGCTGCTGCAGGGTCGCCTGTTCTCCTACCTGGACACCCAGATCTCGCGCCTGGGCGGCCCGAACTTCACCCAGCTGCCGATCAACCGCCCGCACACGGCAGTGAACACGAACTTCCGCGACGCAATGGGCCAGCAGGGCTCCCACGTCGGTGTGGCGCCGTACAAGCCGAACTCGCTCGACGGTGGGCTGCCGAAGGAAGCGACGGTTGAAGAGGGTGCGTTTATCGACGTCCCGCGCCCCGTCGAAGGCCAGATCACACGTGAGCACCCGGTCTCCTTCGACGACCACTTCTCGCAGGCCCGCCTGTTCTACATCTCCCTGACCGATGTCGAGCAGGAGCACCTCACCCAGGCACTGTCTTTCGAGCTGGGTAAGTGCTACGAGGAGGCGGTGAAGGTCCGCTACCTCGACGTGCTGGCGCACGTTGACCAGGATCTCGCCGAGACGGTGGCCGACAACCTCGGCCTGCCGCACCCGGAGAAGCAGGAAGTGGCCGACGTTGAGCCGTCCCCTGCGCTGTCCCAGACGGGCGGCAGCTGGCCTATCGACGCCCGCCAGGTCGCCATCCTGATCTCCTCCGAGCTTTCCGGCGACGACGCCGAGGCTGTGGGCAAGCTTGTCGACGACCTGTTTGCCGCCGGCACCACCCCGTTCCTGGTCTCTGACAAGGGCGGCAAGGTCACCGTGGGCGGCAAGGACGTTTCGGTTTCCCGCACCTACCTGACGGCGAGCTCGATCGAGTTCGACGCCGCCGTTGTGGTCAACCCGCCGGCGAACACGGACGTCAACACCATGCTGGGCGAGTTCGAGCGCCACAAGAAGGCGATCGCTGTGGTGGGCGCGTCAGGCGCAGCGGCCCTGGAGGCAGCGCGCGTGGATGCGGACCAGCCGGGCATCGCCGCAGTGGACACCGCTGACGCGGCTGCAGCCCCCGTGAAGGACCTGCTGGCCGGCCACCGCGTCTGGGACCGCTAGGGCGCGCTAGACCCGCGCTAGACCCAAGTGCGGAACACCTGAATCCCGCCGCCTGAGCCGAGGACGCGCGGGTCGATTTCGGGGCCGATGTCCATGGGGATGAGCTTGGACTTGTCCGGCAACCCGGTGGCCTCGAAATCTTCTCGCGTCTGGTCGTCGAACACCACCACGAAGCGGGCGCCCGGCAGGGCGTTGATGCCGTCGAGCAGCGTCATCGGCATCTGCGCGTCGAAGTCTTCGCCCCACCCGGCGGGCACGTAATCCTTCACATCGCGCGGCAGCCACGCGTCGATGGTGTTGACGATGTGGATGGCTGCGTCGCTGGTCATGTCCTCGTTCAGCGTCTCCGCGAGCTTGGCCAGGTGCTTCGGCATCTCGTACTCCGGGCCGAAGAGGCTTAAGACAATGAGCGATGGGTAGAGCTCGTCAATCACGCTGCGGCGGTAAATACCGTCCTCCAAGAACCGCTTGCTGCCGGCCACCCAGCACAGCTGCTTCGCGTACGCGAGCTCCGTGTAGAAGTCGATGGGAAGCTCGCCGCGGCGTTCAGTGGTGTACATCTCCACCGCCTCACCGAGCGTGCGCAGCAGGTGGAATGCGTCGCGGTTCGTGGTGAAGCGGCAGACCACCGTCTTGTCGTGCATGAGGCTTTGCACCGTCACGCGGTTCTCAAGCGTGCCGTCGGGGAACATGGGCGCGGGCAACACCATGCGGCCGGTGACGTTGAAATCGTCATCCGTCACGTCCTCGTCGCCCACCATGCGGATGCTGACGGCGGTGTGGTCGGGGATGCGGGTGGCCTGGAAATCTTCCTCGCTCTGACGGTCGTCCACAATCACGCGGTGCGGCGTGTACCCCGCATCCGCGTACCGCAGCGGCATCCACGTCTCGATGCTCTCCACGAGGTCGGAGACGCGCACGTAGTCGAAGTTGCCTGCCTCGGCCTCACCCAGCCTGGCCAAGTGGTACGCCATGGCGAAACGCGGGTCCCAGGCAGCGAGCACCTCCAAGTTGCTCGCTGCGTGGAAGAGGTACTCCTTAATCTGCTTCGCGGTCGTGTCTTCTGAATCGCGCGCCAAGTCGAGCACCTGCAGCGTGTTAGCTAAGACCGCGTACGCGTCCAGCGACTCGTTGCGGGCGTCTTCCTCCGGCTCGTACTCCGCGGTGAGGTCCATCAGGTGCTCGGTGAGCGCCCGCGCGTACTCGAGGTGTTCTTCCGTGGCGTACCCGCCGCCGCGCGGACCCACAGAGATTTCAGCCTCGAGGTCGACGCCGTGGATGGTGGTGGAAAAAGACAGTTGCTTCGCAGTCATAGCGCCTCCCTGGGCCATGGGTTGGTGGTCGTTGGTTTACGCGTTCAAGTATAAATTTGAGCTCTACACGCCCTTTGGCTTTCTCGAACGGGTGGTCTAACTACGGTTGATGGCTGCCGGACTACTCTGGAGGAATGCAGTTATCCCCCCGCTTCCTCGTTTCACTGCTGGCCGGCGCCGGCGCGCTCCACTTCATCAAACCGGAACCGTTCGATGACATCGTTCCGCCGTCCCTGCCCGGCAAAGCCCGCATGTACACCTACGCCTCCGGCGCCGCGGAGCTCACGGCGGCGGTGCTGCTGGCCTCTCCAATCCTCGGCCCCCGCAGCAACGCAGACCACCGCCGGCGTTCCGCTGCTATGCGACGAGCGGGCGGGCTGTTCTCGGCCGCGTTGTTCACTGCGGTTTGGCCCGCGAACTTCTACATGGCCTGGCAGTGGCGCGACAAGCCCTTGGCGAAGAAGGCGGTGGCGCTGGGCCGGCTCCCGCTGCAACTACCGCTCATTCGCTCCGCGTGGCGTGTGTACAAGCGTGGCTGACCAGGATGTGACCGCTGGCGACATCGAGGCGGCGACCCTCGGTCTTCTCGCGCAACGCAAGCCCGAGTCTTCCATCTGCCCCTCCGAGGCCGCACGTCACTTGTACTCGGCTGACACCGTGGCGCGACTACATGGACGACGTGCGCACGGTTGCCGGCAAGCTTGCGCAGCAACGTGTTGTGAGAATCACCCAAGGCGACGATGAGGTAGATTTCGCCAGCGTGAAGGGCCCGATCCGTATCCGGCGGGGCCTGGACTGGCAGGAGCCGTAAGTCGGAAAACGTTTCGGCCCGATCTACACTTAAGCCCTATGACTTCGAAACCCGACTTGACCACCACAGCCGGTCGTTTAGAAGACCTCCGCAACCGCCTCGATGAGGCGCAAGCTCCGGTTGGTCAGGACGCTGTCGACGCCGTGCACGCCGCCGGCTCCGCTACCGCCCGCGAGCGTGTGGAGCAGCTGCTTGATAGCGGCACGTTTGTCGAGACCGACGCGCTCGCCCGCCACCGCGTCGAGGCGTACAAGATGTACCGCACCAAGCCGGCCACGGACGGCGTGGTCACGGGTTACGGCCTCATCCAAGGCCAGCGCGTGTTCGTCTTCTCCCAGGACGCGACGATTTTTGGCGGCGCGATCGGCGAAGTCTACGCCGAGAAGGTCCTGAAGCTGTACGAGCTGGCGACGAAGACCGGCGTGCCGGTTGTCGGCATCTACGACTCCGCCGGCCCCCGCTACCAGGAAGGTATCGTCACCGCCCACATGCAAGCCAAGATCCTGCGGGCCGTCTCGCAGGCCTCCGGGCTGGTGCCGCAGATCGCAATCGTTGCGGGTGACACCTCCTCTATCGCCGCGACGACGATCCCGGTCGCCGATTTCATCATCCAGGTCGAGGGCGCAAGCGTCGACGCCGAGGCGCACCTGACCACCGCGACCGACACGGAGGCGATTGAGCAGGCCCGCGCGGTTCTGGGGTTCCTGCCGCAGAACAACCTCGCCGCCTCCCCGCTGGGCCAGGCTGACGGCGGCAACGGTGCGGACGGCCCCGATCTCGATGTCTTCATGCCCGACAACGACGACGAAGCCTACGACATGCGCGACGTGGTCAACGCTGTCACCGACGGCGACTTCCTCGAGCTCGGCGCGGAGCAAGGCGGGAGCGTGCTGACCGGTTTCGCCCACGTCGCCGGCCGCGCAGTCGGTGTGGTTGCCACCCAGCCGAAGGTAACCGGAGGCAAGCTGAGCGCAGACGCCGGCCGCAAAGCTGCCCGGTTCATCCGCACCTGCGACGCTTTTAACGTTCCCGTGCTGCAGTTTGTGGACTGCCCGGGGTTCGCGGACGACCAGGCGCTGAGCGGCGCTGCCGCGCTCGCCTACGCGTTCGCAGAGGCCCAAGTCGGCATAATCACTGTCATCACCCGGAAAGCGTTCGGCGAGGCGTACATGGTGCTCGGTTCCAAGGGCCTCGGAGCGGACTTGGTCTTCGCCTGGCCGACCGCGCAGATCGCGCTTTCGGACGCTGCCACGGCTGCCGAGGCGATCGGCACAGACACCGCCGAGTACGAGGCAGAGAATCTGAACCCCTACGTCGCAACTGAGCGCGGGCTCGTCGACGCGGTGGTCGAGCCGTCGCACACCCGCCGCCACGTGCTCGAAGGCCTGCGCCTGCTCGAGCGCAAGGTCGTCTACCCGCCGGTGAAGAAGCACGGCAACATCCCGCTCTAAGGAGAACCCTTCAATGGATATCGAAGTGACGAAGGGTAACCCGAGCGCGGACGAGCTCGAGGCCCTGTCCCAGCTGCTCAGCCAGCTGCACAACGAGGCGACGAAGTCCCAGACCCCGGCTGACCGGAACGCTTGGGGCGTCAGCCGCCCCGGCTACCACCAATCGCCGCTCTACAACCCGCACGCGTTCGGCAGCGCCGCATACTACTAAAAAGTTATGGCTGGCAAAGGCGTGCGGTTGGTGTTGGCGTCGAAGTCGCCGTCGAGAAGCATGCTGCTTACGCAGGGCGGTGTGGAACCGGTACTGCGGCCCTCCGACGTCGATGAAGACGCCGTCATCGCCTCTATGCGCGGGGTCGAGCCGGAGGACGTCGTCGCGGCTTTAGCCAGGGCGAAGGCCGCTGCTGCTGCCGAGGAGTTTCCCGAGGATGTCGTGGTGGGGTGCGATTCGATGCTGCTGCTTGACGGCGCGCTACTCGGCAAACCCCACACCGTCGAGCGGGCCATTGAGCGGTGGAAGGCCCAACGCGGAAAAACCGCGCGCCTGCTCACAGGTCACGCGGTTTCATACCGGGGTCAGTGGGTGGTGGACACCGTCGCCACCACAATCCGCTTCGGGGAAGTCTCTGACGCGGATATTGAGGCCTACGCCCGTTCCGGGCAGCCGCTGGAATGCGCCGGCGCATTCACACTCGAAGCGCTGGGCAGCTGGTTCATCGACTCCATCGACGGCGACCCCACCAGCGTCATCGGCCTTTCGATGCCGCTCTTGCGCCGAAGCCTTTACTCGTTCGGCCTCGACGCCAGCGACTTCTGGGCTTAGGCCTTGTCCTTTTCGTACTCCACCAGCTTGGAGGTGTTCTGCGCGGTCTTCACCATCGCCACGTAGAACTCCAGACCGATACGGGCGAAGACCAACGCCAGAAACGCCACTGCGGTACCGAAGATGAGGTAACCGAAGAGGAAGAGGAAACCGGTGCCAACGCCGTCAGCAAAGCCGGAGAAGGAAGCGAAGAGGCCGACAACCCAGCCTAGTGCGATGAACGCCAGCACGATTGCGTAGATGACCTTGACAAAGTCAATCGTGATGTAGCGGCTGAAGGAGAAGTCGAACAGCGCCTTGAAGAAGCCGTCGCGGTCGCCCTTTCCCACTTTGCCCGGCTGCTGGAACCCGCCCTGCGGAGCGCCGAACTGCGCCGGCTGCTGGTACTGGCCCTGCTGGTATTGGCCCTGGTACTGCGACTGCGAGTAGTCGTTTTGACCGTACTGGGTCTGCGCGTGGCCCTGATTCTGGCCTTGGTTCTGCGGCGGGTACTGGCCCTGCTGCGCGCCGTACTGCGCCTGGTACTGGTCCTGCTGCTGAGGTTGCGAACCGTAACCGGACTGGCCGTAGCCGGACTGGGAGTAATCACCCTGCGAGTAGTCGGACTGGCCGTACTGCGGCTGGCCGTACTGGTTGTAGGACTGAGCCTGACCGTAGCCCGACTGGGAGTAGTCGGACTGCGAGTAATCGGACTGCCCGTTCTGGGATTGCGCGTGGGACTGCGCGCCCCACGGGTTGTCCTCGTTCGACGAGCTGGAGCTGGAACCCGAGGTCGAAGCGGAGGACGACGACTCACTGGTGCCCCACTCGGAAGATGACGCGGCGTCGCCCGTGCCCCACTCGGACGCAGACTCGCTGCGGGAGAAGTTGGTGGTCGGTTCCGAGGACTCCGCGCTGCGGTCGGTCAGGTAATCCGGCTGGTCGTTGTTGTCGTTCGAACCCGTCGGGTTGTACGGCGTAGACATGTGCTGTCTCCTTACGTCTTCCGTTAATGATTTCGGTACCCAACTGTAGTTGGTGGACAGTAAGGCTGCCTGTGCTGCGCATCTCCGTACACCGTGCGCACCGTGTAGACGGCGCGCACGGTTCTGCGCGGCGCAAGATTATGCGAGGCATAAAACGGTCAGGTTGAGGTTGAGACTGTTATGCCGCGCATACAGGCCGCGCATAGTCCCCTTTGCGCGGAAAAAGGCCCGCTGACACAGTCTCCGGGAATCTCACCCGAAGCTGCGGTCAGCGGACCAATAAACAGGCGCTAGTAAAGCGGCGCCAACTTACGCGTGCTTCTCCTCAACGCGCTTGATAGCCTCATCAGCCACCATCTCCTGGATGCCCATGTCGAGCTCGGAGGTGAAGCCGACGCAGGAGCAGTTGATCTCGCCGAGGACGTAGGTGTCCTCGCCGGTCTCATCGTCGTCGGCGAGCATGAAGTCAGCGGTCCAGATCAGCGGGATGTTGTCGCCACCGAGGTTCTCGGCGATGACCGGGCGGGCCTCGGCGAACATGTCGACGAGCTCCTGCCACTCCTCCGGCTTCTGGTAGGTGTACTTCGCGCCGGAGAACAGGGTTGCGGAGAACGCGTCGCCGCCTTCAGCCGGCTTCTTGTGCACGACGAAGACCGGGTGCGGGCCGACCAGCAGGATGCGGATCTCGCCCTCGACAATGCGCGGCATGAAGCGCATGTCAACCAGCATGCCGTTGTCGCCCACGATGTACTGCTCGCAGAAGTCCATGAACTCGCCGAGCTCGCGGTCCTCGGTGTGGTTGTCCACAGCCTCGGTGCACTTGAGCTTGGTGTCGAGCGGCAGCGCGGTACCCGGCTCGACAGACTCGGCCAGCTCTGGGTCTGCGAGGCGGACGCGCCAGATGCCGGAACCGGTGGAGCCGCGGTTCTGCTTCAGCACGCGCTCGCCGTAGGACAGGGAGGTCGGGAAGGTGTTCTTGAACGTCTCGACGTCGTAGTAGGCGGCGGTGTCGGACGGAACCAGGTCGGTCTGGTTCAGCTTCACCAGCGCGTCCTTCGCTCCGTAGGAGATCATTTCCTCAGGGGTGGACATGCCGACAAGGCCAGCTTCAGAAAGTCGGGTGAGCAGGTCGAAGTAGCCCTTCTCGCCGCCCGGGATGTTGCCCGGGTTCACGCGGGAGATGTAGGCATCAAAGTTCTCGGAAACGTAGTTGAAGAGGTCATCGCTCCAGTCGGGGCGGTAGTAGACGACCTCGGAGTGCCAGCCCTTTTCCTTGATGGCGTTGACGATGGGCATGGTGTCCTTGCGGTGGCCGTCGAAGGACTTGTCGGAGCCGCCCTCAACCTCGAAAACTACAATCGCTTTCTTCACGTGCGATCCCTTTCCTCGTAATGGTTAGCATTGTCACCGCACGAAAGGCGGCGCGGGAAACCCAGTTGTTCCTCTTCAAGGGTATGCCGGAAGTGGTGACCTCACAGGACAGGCACAAGGTTTAGTGTTTAACCTCACACACCGCACAAACGTCCCGCGTCAGCGCGCTTCCCCACGCGTCGTCCAGCGCTGGAACCACGTGCGCGCTTTTTCTCACAGGTAGTGTTACCTATAGCGTTTAACGTCGGTATTTACGGTTCAGAAGCGCCAGAGTTGAGGAGACCAAAGTGGGCATCGAATTCGACAGCAGTCCGCAGTTTCAAAGCTTCACCCACCCGGAGAAGTTCGTGTCTGCGGCGTGGCTGTCCGCGCGCCTTGGCACCCCGGGGCTGAAGGTGGTGGAAAGCGACGAGGACGCCTATCTGTACGACATCGGCCACATCCCCGGCGCAGTGCGCATCGATTGGACCCGCGATCTCAACGACCCGGTCATGCGCGACCTCGTGGACGCTGAGGCTTTCGCTGCGCTCATGCGCGACCGCGGCATCTCCCGCGACGACACCGTGGTGGTCTACGGCGACCGGGCGAACTGGTGGGCTGCCTACACCGCATGGGTGTTCGAGCTGTTCGGTCACCCAGACGTGCGTCTCCTCGACGGCGGCCGCGACGCGTGGATGGGCGAAGAGCGCGACACGTCCTACGTGGTGCCCGATTACCCGGCGACTGACTACCCGGCGGTTGATCGCGCAGATTCACCGATGCGCACGTTCGCCGCAGAACTCGTCGGGGGTGTTGAGGACATTCAGCTTATTGACGCTCGCACGCCCGACCTCTACGCCGGCACTACCCCCCAGCCGCAGACGCTCCGCCACGGGCACATTCCGGGTGCTGTCAACGTGCCGTGGGGCCGCTCCGTCTTCCCAAACTCGCTGTTCCGCAGCATTGACGATATCGCCGCCATCTACGACGATTTCGACCCCAAAGCGCCCACCGTGGTGTACTGCCAGCGCGGCGAGAGTTCGGCGCACACCTGGTTCGTGCTTAAGCACATTTTGGGTTTCGAAAGCGTTTCGCTTTACGACGGTTCGTGGATCGAATGGGGCAACATGGTCCGGGTTCCGATCGAAGTTGATCCCGCCGCGCTCGCGCCTGCCGTAATAGATGACGCGGACGACGATATAGATTAGATAAATCTATTCAACTGACCGTGACATCGAGAAGAAACGGAAATTTTTCGTGTCTGAATTCAACAAGGTGCTGATTGCCAACCGCGGCGAGATCGCCGTGCGAGTTATCCGTGCCGCGAAGGATGCCGGCATCGCTTCCGTAGCCGTGTACGCCGAGCCCGACGCTGACGCACCGTTCGTGGAGCTCGCCGACGAAGCGTTCGCCCTCGGTGGAGCGACGGCAGCGGAGTCCTACCTGGACATGGACAAGATTTTGAAGGCTGCGGCCGACGCCGGGGCAGACGCGATCCACCCGGGCTACGGATTCCTCTCAGAAAACGCTGAGTTCGCCCAGAAAGTGATCGACGCCGGGCTGACGTGGATTGGCCCCTCGCCGGAATCGATCGCCGCGCTCGGCGACAAGGTTACGGCCCGCCGGATCGCGGAGCGCGCCGATGCGCCGATGGCTCCGGGCACCAAGGAGCCGGTCGCCGACGCAGACGAGGTCGTTGCCTTTGCCGACGAGCACGGCCTGCCCATCGCGATTAAAGCCGCGTTCGGCGGCGGCGGCCGCGGTATGAAGGTTGCCTACACCCGCGAGGAAATCCCCGAACTGTTCGAGTCCGCGACTCGCGAGGCCACCGCTGCGTTCGGCCGCGGCGAGTGCTTCGTCGAGCGGTACTTGGACAAGGCCCGCCACGTCGAAGCTCAGGTGCTGGCCGACCAGCACGGCAACGTGGTGGTTGTGGGCACGCGCGACTGCTCGTTGCAGCGCCGTTTTCAGAAGCTCGTGGAGGAAGCTCCCGCACCGTTCCTCACCGATGAGCAGCGCGAGCGCATTCACACCAGCGCGAAGACCATCTGCAAGGAGGCCGGCTACTACGGCGCCGGCACGGTGGAGTACCTGGTCGGCTCGGACGGGTTGATCTCGTTCCTCGAGGTCAACACCCGCCTCCAGGTGGAGCACCCCGTCACCGAGGTCACCGCCGGCATCGACCTCGTGCGCGAACAGTTCCGCATCGCCGCGGGCGAAACCTTGCGGCTGACCGAGGACCCCGCACCGCGCGGCCACGCGTTCGAGTTCCGCATCAACGGCGAGAACGCGGCGCAGAACTTCATGCCGGCGCCCGGCACCATCACCAAGTACGCCGAGCCGTCCGGCCCGGGCGTGCGGGTGGATTCCGGAGTGCGCGCCGGTTCCGTTGTCGGCGGTCAGTTCGACTCGATGCTGGCAAAGCTGATCGTTTCAGGAGAAACGCGCGCGGAGGCAATTGAGCGCGCCCGCCGCGCGCTTGGCGAGTACACCGTCGAAGGCCTTCCCACTGTCATCCCGTTCCATCAGGCGGTGCTGAACGACCCGGCCTTTATCGGCACCGACAAGGGGTTCGACGTCTACACCCGCTGGATCGAGGAGGAGTGGGACAACACGCTCAACTCCCCCGCCGACGCTGAGCCCGATGAGAACGCGGCGGACGAGAAGCGCACCTACGCTGTGGAGGTCAACGGTCGCCGCATCGAGATCGCGCTTCCCAGCTCCCTCGTGTTTGGCGCGGGGCGCAAGAAGCCCGCTAAACGACGCAGCGCCGGCGCCAAAACCGCCATCTCAGGCGATGCCGTCGCCTCCCCCATGCAGGGCACGGTGATCAAGGTCAACGTGGCCGAGAGCGAAGACGTCGCCGAGGGCGACGTGCTGCTCGTGCTCGAGGCGATGAAAATGGAGAACCCGGTTAAGGCCCACAAGTCTGGCCGCGTGACCGCGCTGGCAGTCGAGCCCGGCGCGCAGGTGAACAAAGCAGCCGTGCTGATGGAGCTGAAGGACTAGAACCCGGCCGCCTGCGCGATAAACGGCGCCGCCACAACCACGATCGAGAGCACGGCGATCGTAATAAGCGTGACGCGCCGGATGTCCGCACCGTCGTTGCTCACATTTTGCGTCTGCGCGCCACCCGCGGGCACGACAACTGGCGTGCGCACCTGAATGGTGGCTGGCCGGTGCTCGCCGTAGTGCTTGGCAATGAGCTCCATCTCTTGGTCGGAGGTCGGGCCTTGGACGTCTCGAGCAACTGAGGCCCTCAGCGCGCGGTACTCCCCGCCCGGTGTGTAGACGATATTCTGCCCGGTGAACACACCAAGGAATCCGTCTCGGCCCTCAATCCACACGGGCGATCCGGAGTCGCCTGCGACTGCGCCGGTGTCCTCCCAGTAGATGTTGCCGCCGAGCGTCCCAATCAGGTTCGAGCAGGTAGTCGACCCGCTCGCCGCTCCGTGAAAACAGATGCGGTCGCCCGGTCGCAGATCGGCGATATCGGCGGCAGTGTCGCCTGTGTACCGGTTGTAGCCGTGGAGGGGCCGGTCGAACTCGACTCGGCCCCAGTCGCTGCCGGTGCCGGGTGCGACGTAGTTTGCCGAAGGTTTAAAGCGGCCGATGTTGTGCCATTGGCCGCCGACCTGTACGGCGACCCGGTCGTTGCTCCTGCCGCAGTGCGCGGCGGTGTAACCGACCTGCTCGCTTTCGGTCTTGTCGATGAAGCCGAGCGTGCATTGGGAGTTGGAGCCGACCCGGATTGTCTTGCCCTGAGTCACGCCGACTATTTGGGCGTTCGCAGCCGGAGCCGCGCCAATTGCCATCACCGCGGCCACGGCAACCGCCACCGGAACCTGTCTCATGGTGGCTCAGCCTACAGCCACCATCTGCGCAGCCTCAAGCAAAGCCAATAGGATGTGGTTATGCCTGAGTTCACCTTCCGACACGCCACAGAATCAGACCGCACGTACCTTCAGCGCTTGAACTTCCTCGCCGACGTCTTCGGCGACGAGACTGCAGAGATTGGACCTGAAGAGCGCGAGGGCATCGCGGGTTACGTCGACGACTGGGACCCCGAGCGCGACGGCGGCATCATTGCCTTCGACGAGTGGCGCACACCTGCTGGTGGCGTGTGGCTGCGGTACTGGGCGCAGCCTGACGATGGCCACGCAAACTTCGGTGCCGACATCCCCGAGATCGCGATCGCAGTGGAACAGCGTTTCGCCGGCAACCGCCTCGCTGCGCAACTTCTTGAGGAGGCAGCGGCGCTCGCGCGGGAGAAGGGCTCACCGAAGCTCGCGTTGTGGGTGGATCCGGACAATGCCCGGGCGCGCCACCGCTACGAGAAGTTCGGGTTCAAAGACGTGGACGGCCACCCCGACACCATGGTGTTTGACCTCTAAATAGCCCCAGACAGCAAAAAAGCAACTGCCCCGCCGCGAACTGCGGCGGGGCATGGCGGTTAGTTGATCACCACAACCAAGTCGCCGCCCTCCACCTTGGTGGCTTGCTGCAGCGCGACGCGCTCGACCGTGCCGTCCTTGGTGGCGGAGATGGAAGCCTCCATCTTCATCGCCTCGATGGTTGCGACTTGGTCGCCGGCCTTGACCTCGTCGCCCGGCTTGACGGTCACGTTCACCACGCCGGCGAACGGGGCGGCCACGTGGCCCGGGTTGGAGGTGTCGGCCTTCTCCACCTCGGCGACAGTGGACTCGGCGTTGTTGTCGCGCACCCACATCGGGCGCACCTGGCCGTTGACGGTCAGGATGACCTGGCGCATGCCCTTTTCGTCCGGCTCGCCCACAGCATCGAGGCGGACCACCAGCGGCGGGGTGTTGTCGTCGATCTCGCCGTAGTAGATCATCGTCTCCTCGCCCTCTTCGAGGCCGTAGAAGAACGTCTTGTCGCCGAGCTGGTCCGTCACACCGTAGGTGCGGCGGTGCTCGAGGAACTCGTCGTACTGCTTCGGGAAGAGCAGCTTGTCCAGCGCGATGCGGCGGGTCTCGTGGTCCTCGCTTTCGAGGTCCGGCGCGAGTTCCTCCGGCACCTCCACGGTGTGGTCGACCTCGGCGCGGTCTTCAAGCGCCTTCTCGCGCAGAAGCGGCCAGCCGCCCGGAGGCGTGCCCAGCTCACCCTGCAGGAAGCCGATCACGGACTCCGGGATGTCGTACTTGCGCGGGTTGTCGGCGAACTCGTACGGGTCGACACCGGCGCCAACCAAGTGCAGCGCCAAATCACCGACGACCTTGGACGACGGGGTCACCTTGGTCGGGCGGCCGAGGATGTCGTTCACCGCCGCGTAGTAGTCTTCGATGAGCTCGAAGCGGTCCTCCAAACCGAGTGCCTTGGCCTGTGTGCGCAGGTTGGACAGCTGGCCGCCCGGAATCTCGTGCTTGTACACGCGGCCGGTTGGGCCGGGGATACCGGACTCGAACGGCGCGTAAACCTGGCGCACAGCTTCCCAGTACGGCTCCATGTCGGAGACAGCCTGCAGGGAGATGCCGGTGTCGCGGTCGGTGTCGGCGAACGCCGCGACGAGCGCGGACATGGACGGCTGCGAGGTGGTGCCGGCCAGCGGGGCGGAGGCGACGTCGACCACGTCGGCGCCCGCGTACGCTGCCGCCAGGTAAGTTGCCAGCTGGCCGCCTGCGGTGTCGTGGGTGTGGACGTGAACCGGCAGGTCGAAGCGCTCGCGCAGCGCGGTGACCAGCTTGGTCGCTGCGGCGGGGCGCAGCAGGCCGGCCATGTCCTTGATCGCCAGCACGTGAGCGCCGGCTTCCACGATTTCCTCGGCGAGGTTGAGGTAATAGTCCAGCGTGTAGAGGTCCTCAGCCGGGTCGAGCAGGTTGCCCGAGTAGGCCATCGCAACCTCGGCGACGGTGGTGTTGGTCTCGAGCACGGCGTCGATCGCCGGGCGCATCTGGTCCACGTCGTTCAGGGCGTCGAAGATGCGGAAAATATCGATGCCCGAGGTCGCAGCCTCCTGCACAAAGGCGCGGGTGACCGTGTCCGGGTACGGGGTGTAGCCGACGGTGTTGCGGCCGCGCAGGAGCATCTGGATGTTCACGTTCGGCATCACCTCGCGGATCTCGTCGAGGCGCATCCACGGCGACTCGTGGAGGAAGCGCATGCCCACGTCGAAGGTGGCGCCGCCCCACGCCTCCACAGAGGTCAGCTGCGGAGTGAGGTAGCCGACGTGCTTGGCCGCCGCCACAAGCGTGTTGGTGCGCACGCGCGTGGCGAGGAGCGACTGGTGCGCGTCGCGGAACGTGGTCTCGGTGACACCGAGGGCGGTCTGATTGCGCAGCTTCTCCGCCCACTTCTTCGGGCCGAGCTCGAGCAAGTCGTCGCGCGAGCCGCGCGGCAGGTCGCCGTAATCGGCCTTCGGCAGCTTCTTCGACGGCTGGATCGTGGTCGGGCGGGCGCCGTTCGGCTTGTTCACGGTGACGTCAGCCAGGTAATTCAGGATCTTGCCCGCGTCGTCCTTCGCGGCGGGTGCCTCGAGAAGGTGCGGGTGGTCCGCGATGAAGCCGGTGTTGACGCGCTCGTGGCGGAACTCCTCCTCCGACAGCAGCGCGCGGAGGAAGCCGATGTTGGTGGAAACGCCGTCTACCGCGAACTCGTTGAGCGCGCGCAGGGCACGGTCGATGGCGACCTGGAAGTTCCGGCCGCGGCAGGTCATTTTCACCAGAAGGGAATCGAAGTTCGGGGTAATCGGGGTGCCGACAGCGACCGAGCCGTCGAGGCGCACGCCGGCGCCGCCCGGGGAGCGGTATCCGGTGATCGTGCCGGAGTCGGGACGGAAACCGTTCTTCGGGTCTTCGGTGGTGATGCGGCACTGCAGCGCAGCGCCGTTGACCTCGATGAGGTCCTGGGTGAGGTGGATGTCCTCCAGCTTGGCGCCAGCCGCGATGTACATCTGGTTCTTCACGATGTCGATGCCGGTGACTTCCTCAGTCACGGTGTGCTCGACCTGCACGCGCGGGTTCATCTCAATGAAGACGTGGTTGCCGTTCTCGTCAACCAGGAACTCGACTGTGCCCGCGCCCTCGTAGTTGATCTCCTTGCAGAAGTTCACCGCGTCCTGGCAGATGCGCTGGCGCTGCTCCTCGGTGATGTGTTGAGCCGGGGCAATCTCCACGACCTTCTGGTGGCGGCGCTGCACGGAGCAGTCGCGTTCGAAGAGGTGGACGACGTTGCCGTACGAGTCGGCCATGATCTGCACCTCGATGTGCTGCGGCTTGATCACAGCGCGCTCGATGTAGACGTTCGGGTCGCCGAACGCGGCCTCAGCCTCGCGGGACGCCTCGGCGGAGAGCTTCTCAACGTCCTCGATCTTCTCGATGAAGCGCATGCCGCGGCCGCCGCCGCCAGCCACAGCTTTCACGAAGACAGGGAACTCGAACTCCTTGGCGTACTCCGCCAGCTGCTTCGGGTCGCTGGAGGGCTCGGAGTCCTTCAGCGTCGGCAGCCCGGCGCGCTCGGCGGCGTGCACTGCGGCCGCTTTATCGCCGGTCAGCTCGAGGGTCTCGGCGGTAGGGCCGATGAACTTGATGCCTTCCTCAGCGCAGCGGCGTGCCAGCTCCGCACGCTCGGAGAGGAAACCGTAACCGGGGTAGACGGCGTCCGCGCCGGTCTTCTTGGCGGCGCGGATGATTTCTTCGACGTCCAGGTAAGCCTTGACCGGCTGACCTTCGATACCGATCTGGACTGCCTCGTCCGCGAACGGGCGGTGGAACGAGTTGCGGTCTTCGCGGGGGTAGACGGCAACGGTTTTGGCACCGGTCTCGAACGCTGCGCGGAACGCTCGCACCGCGATCTCGCCGCGGTTCGCTACCAGGATTTTCTTGAAAGACGGCAGGTCGTTCAGCGGGAGGTTATCCGGGTTCATATTGTTCCTTTCTCAAGGAAGGACGAGGGTCATAGAACACCATCAGTTTAATACAGGTCACATCATTCGTTGTGTGGGTGGGGGTGGGAAAACGCGGGCGTCGACAAGCAACAGCCCGCGTTTCGGGGGTGGAACCCTAGCGCTCGATGTGGCGCTCCTCCGGGCCGTTGTACGCTGACAGCGGGCGGATGAGCGAGTTGTTCTCGAACTGCTCAATGATGTGGGCGGTCCACCCGGTGATGCGGCTCATCACAAACAGCGGGGTGAAAAACTCGATGTCGAAGCCGAGAATGTAATACGCCGGGCCCGACGGGAAGTCGAGGTTCGGGCGGATGTTGATCGAGGTGTTCTCGTACATGGTCTTCGCCATGATGTCGTACATCTCAACCCACTTCTGGGAGTCCTTCTCCGGGTGCTCGGCGGCGAGCTTCTTAAACGCGGCCTCCATGGTCGGCACGCGCGAGTCGCCCTTCTTGTACACGCGGTGGCCGAAGCCCATGACAAGCTCCTTGTTCTTCAGCTTGTCCAGGCACCACTCCTCCGCCTTGGCGGGGTCGCCGATCTCCTCCATGTGGTGCATGACAAACTCGTTGGCGCCGCCGTGCAGCGGGCCCTTCAGAGCGCCGATAGCGCCGGTGATGGCGGACCAGCCGTCAGACATGGTCGACGCGATGGTGCGGGCGGTGAACGTGGAGGCGTTAAACGAGTGCTCCGCGTAGAGGATCATGGTCTTCTCAAACGCCTCGATGTCAGACGGAATGTTCGCCGGGGACTTCTCGTCGTCGCCGAAGACCATCCAGAGGAAGTTCTCGGAGAAGCCCTTCTCCTTGGAAGGCGCGATGTACTCCTTGCCCTGGCGGCGGCGGATGTCCGTCGCCACAATGGTCGGTAGCTTGGCCAAAAGCTGGCGGCCGATGGAGCGCAAGTGGTCTGCGTCCGGCGTGAACTTCTCCGGATCGTGGGTGCCCAGGTAGGACACCGCGGTGCGCAGCACGTCCATCGGGTGGCAATCCGTCGGGAGGAAGTTGATGATCTGGATCAACTCCTCGTCGATGTCGCGGTTGGCCATGCAGCCGCTGCGGAACTCCGCCATCTGCTCCTCGTTCGGCAGCTCGCCGTGCCACAGCAGGTACGCAACCTCTTCGAACGTGCAGTGCTCGGCCAGTTCCTGGACCGGGTAGCCGCGGTAGAGCAGCGAGTTGGTCTCCGGGTTGACCTTCGACACGGCGGTGTAGTCGGCAACAACGCCGTTGAGGCCCTTGCGGATGTCTTGATCAGTCATTTCTGGTTCACTCCTTTGGAATCGAACAAGGTCGAGCTAGTTGAAGGTCGAGCTGTAGGTGTCTTTGGAATAGGTGAAAACGGACTGGTCGAACTGGTTGTACTGGTCGTACTTCACCAGCTCGTAGAGCCGTGAACGGTGCTGCATCTTGTCCAGCCACGGCTTTTGGGTGCCGGTTTCGGCGATGTCGCGCAGCATCGCCTCGGTCTGCCCCATCGCGATGCGGAAGGTGGTCACCGGCCAGATCACCGCGTTGTAGCCGAGCGCTTCCAGGCGCGGCGCGGGGATCAGGTCGGTTTTGCCGAACTCGGTCATGTTGGCGAGCAGTGGCGTGTCGACGGCAGCGCGGAACTTCGCAAAATCTTCTTCCGAATACAACGCCTCGGTGAAGATAAGATCCGCACCCGCGTCGGCATACGCCTTGGCGCGCTCAATGGCCTCGTCGATGCCCTCGATGCCGGCTGCGTCGGTGCGCGCGCAGATAACAAACGCGTCGTCGTGGCGCTCCCGCACCGCTGCGGTGATGCGGCGCACCATCACATCGCGGGGCACGACCTCTTTGCCGTCGAGGTGGCCGCAGCGTTTCGGGTTCACCTGGTCTTCCAGGTGGAGTGCCGCAAGACCGGCGGCTTCAAACTCGGCGAGGGTTCGCGCCGCCGACATCGGCTCGCCGAATCCCGTGTCGGCGTCGATGAGCACCGGCAGGTTGGTGGCCCGGGCGATCTGCCCGCCCCGCGCGGCGACCTCGGTCAGCGTGGTCAACCCGATGTCCGGCAGGCCTAAGTCGTTCGCCATCACCGCACCGGAGACGTACACGCCTTCGAAGGCGCCGATGTCCTCGATCAGGCGGGCGGTGAGCGGGTTAAACGCGCCGGGCAGTTTGGTGATCGTCTCACTGTTCAGCGAGTCCCTCAAGTTCTGTCTGCGCTCGTGGGGCGTGGATTCGGGTGTGAACATTAGAAGATGCCTCCGGGGATCTGCGGTGCTTCGGCGCGAGCGGCGTCATTGACGGCGATGTTCAGTTCGCTGAGATCGGTCAGGTTTTCCAGGTCCTGGACTGTGGTAAGGAAACGCTCTTGCTCCTCGGGGTCCACGACGCCGCTCGCAAGCGTGCGGAACTTGGCAATGTAGTTCTCCCGCACGAACGGGCGAGCGCCGAGCGGGTGGGCGTCAGCGACGGCTATCTCGTCCTCAATCACGCTGCCGTCGGTGAAGGTGATTACGGCGCGGGCGCCGAACGCCTTCTCGTCCGGGTCGCTCGAGTGGTAGCGGCGGGTCCATTCCGGATCCTCAACCGTGGAGATCTTGTGCCACAACGCAACGGTCTCCGGGCGGCCGGCGCGCTCCGGGGTGTAGGAGTCGACGTGGTGCCAGGCGCCGTCTTCGAGTGCGACGGCGAACATGTACATGATCGAGTGGTCGAGGGTCTCGCGGGAGGCGGTCGGGTCCATCTTCTGCGGGTCGTTCGCGCCCGTGCCGATCACGTAGTGGGTGTGGTGGGAGGTGTGCAGAACGATTGAGTCGATCTCCGCGGTGGTCTTGCCGGCGCCGGCGATCGTCTGCTTCATGCGGCGGGCCAGGTCGATCGGCGCCTGCGCCTGGTACTCGGCGGAGTGCTCCTTGGTGTAGGTGTCCAAGATCGCGCGCTTGCCTTCGCCAGGTGCAGGCAGGGGGACGGTGTAGGTGCGGTCCGGGGAGTGCAGCATCCAGGCGATCACGCCGTCCTCGCCCTCCCAGATCGGGGCTGGGGCACCCTCACCACGCATTGCGCGGTCGACAGCCTCGATGGCCATCTTTCCGGCGAACGCGGGCGCAGACGCCTTCCACGAGGAAATTAGGCCCTTGCGCGACTGGCGCGTTGCGGTGGTCGTGTGCAGCGCCTGGCCGACGGCCTGGTAGATCGAATCCACGTCCAGCTCGAGCATGGTGCCGATACCGGCAGCCGCCGAAGGGCCAAGGTGGGCGACGTGGTCGATCTTGAACTGGTGCAGGGAGATGCCCTTGACCAGGTTCACCTGAATCTCGTAGCCGGTGGCGATGCCGCGGATCAACGCCTTGCCGTCGAGGCCTTTGTGCTGGGCCACCGCGAGGATCGGGGGGATGTTGTCGCCGGGGTGGGAGTACTCGGCGGCCAAGAAGGTGTCGTGGTAGTCGAGCTCGCGCACCGCGGTGCCGTTGGCGAAGGCGGCCCACTCGGCGGAGTATGCGCCGTCGATACCGAAGACCTGGGCGCCGCCGCTGGCGGCCGGGTGCGCCTGCGCCATCACGCGGGCGGTGGTCACAGGTCGGCGGGCGTAAGAGGCAACCGCAACGGAGGCGTTGTCGATGATGCGGTTGATGATCATCTCCTTGGTGTCCTCCGGCACCTCGACGGGGTCGGCAGCGACCTGGGCGATCTTGTAGGCGAGGTGCTCCTCAACCGGGAAATCCTCGGCGGATTTGCGTGTGCGTACTTCATGGTCGATCATGCGGCTCGCTCCTTTTCAGCAAGGGATGGGTGCTGCACGTCATAGTAAGAAGCAAAGTGTGTTTCAGATCATGTTCGCTCTTGCGAATCTTTGTGTCGTGAATACAGCGAGTATGTAAACTTTGTAAACCACAAGGTAGACACACGTTTTCACGGACGGAGCAGGATGTCGAAGCTGTACGCGGGGGCGCGAATCCACACACTGCGCGAGGCCCAGGGGCTCACCCAGGTGGACATGGCGAAGAAACTGGGCGTCTCAGCCAGCTATCTCAACCAGCTTGAAAACGACCAGCGCCCCCTCACCGTCACGGTGCTGTTGCAGCTCAGCCGGGTGTTCGGGCTGGACGCGTCGTACTTCTCGCCCGATTCGCAGCAGCGCACCGTCGGCGAGCTGGCGGAGCTGCTCCCCGGTGTCGACGAGCACGAGATCGCCGATTTCGCGGTGCGCTTCCCCCGCATCGCCGACGCCGTGCGCGACATCCCAGCCCTGATTGACCCCGCGGCGCGCAACCCGCACGCCACCGTCCGAGACTTCTTCCAAGACAACAACAACTACTTCGACGACCTCGACACCGCCGCGGAGGCGTTCGCGCTGCAGGCGCCGTCGCGCCAGCTTCGGCTCACCCGCCTCGCCGCGGCGTTCGACCGGGACCTCGGATACACCGTCCGCTTCAACCACTACGACGCAGGCCCCCGCTCCGCGCGCAGCGCCGAAGCGCGTGAGCTTCGGCTCCGCACCGGGCTCACCGAGGCGCAGCAGTGTTTCGAGCTCGCGTACCACTACGGGTTGATAGGACACAGCTTGCTTATCGACGCCCACCTCAACCCCATCACCGACCCGGCGGCAGCAAACCTCGGCCGCCACGGCCTGGCCCAGTACTTCGCCGCCGCGGTGACCATGCCCTACGGCGAAATCCTTGCCGCGGCCGAGGAAACGCGCTACGACATCGACATGATCGCCGCGCGCTTCGGCACCGGCTTCGAGTCCACCTGCCAGCGCTTGGGCACCCTGCAGCGGCCGAATGCGCGGGCAGTGCCTTTCGCGTTCGTGCGCACCGACCGCGCCGGCAACATTTCCAAGCGGCAGTCCACCACCGCGTTCCACTTCTCCCAGCGCGGCGGCACCTGCCCGCTGTGGGTGGTGCACCGCGCGTTTGAGACACCGAACCGCGTCACCCGCCAAGTAGCGGTCATGCCGGACGGGCGCACCTACCTGTGGGTGGCGCGCATGGTGCAGGGACCTGCGGCCGAGTTCGGCTCACCGAGGCAGGAGAACGCGGTCGCGCTCGGTTGCGACACCGCGCACGCCGACCGGTTGGTCTACGCCGACGGGTTGGACCTCTCCCCTGCTTCCGCAACCCCCATCGGGCCCGGGTGCGAGACGTGCCCGCGCGAGCAGTGCCCGCAGCGGTCGTTTCCGGCTAATCCAGGTCAGAGTGCGCGATGAGGCGCCGCGCAGCTTCCGTCACCGAGCCGGACAGTGACGGGTAAACCGCCATCGAGTCCGCCAGCTGGCGGACAGTGAGGTTGTTTGCCACCGCGATGGTGATCGAGTGGATCAGCTCCGAGGCGGTCGGGGCGACGATCACGCCGCCGAGGACCTGGCCCGAACCCTTGCGGGCGAAGATCTTCACAAAACCGTGCTGCAGCGAGCGCATCTTCGCGCGGGCGTTTGTGGCCAGCGGCAGCTTGTAGATGTCGGCTTCGACTTCGCCGTCGCGGATCTGCTGCTCGGTGACGCCGACAGCGGCGATCTCCGGGCGGGTAAAGACGGCGTTGCCCACCGTCTTCAACCGGATCGGCACGACACCCTCGCCGAGCGCGTGGTCGACGGCGATGCGCCCCTGCTGCGCCGCGACCGACGCCAGGGGCATGAGGTCGGTGCAGTCGCCCGCGGCGTAGATACCGGCGACGTTCGTGCGCGACACGCGGTCGACGTGAATGTGGCCCGACGGGGTCGTCTCCACGCCAGCCGCCTCAAGGTTGAGGTCGGCGGTGTTGGGGATGGAACCAATGGACATCATCACGTGCGAGCCGCGAATCTCGCGGCCGTCGGTGGTGCGCACGATGACTCCGTCGCCGGTGTTCTCCACGCTCTCCACGCGCGCGTCCTTCTCCAGGTGCACGCCGAGGCCCTCGAGCACGGTCTCCAACACATCGGCGGCGTCCGCGTCGTCGTGCGGGAGGATGCGGTCGCGGGAGGCAACCATGGTGACCTCAACGCCGAGCTCGGCGTACGCGGAGACGAACTCGGCGCCGGTCACGCCGGAGCCGACGACGATGAGGTGCGTCGGCATCTCGATCAGGTCGTACATCTGGCGCCAGTTCAAGATGCGGTCGCCGTCCGGCTCCGCGCCCTTGAGCACGCGCGGCGACGCGCCGGTGCACACCAGCACCATGTCGCAGTCCAGCCGCTCCTCTTCGCCGTTGGCCAGCTCGGCGACAACGCGGTGGGTGGTGTGCCCCAGCTGCTCCGAGGAGAAGCGGGCGCGGCCGTTAAGCACGCGCACCCCGGCGCGCTCTAGCTGCGCGTGGATGTCGCGGGACTGCTCGGAAGCGAGCGCGACCACGCGGTTGTTCAAGGCGCTGATTGCCAGGCGAGCTTCACCCAGCTCGTGGTTCAAGCCCATCGCGTCGGCGCGGCGCAGGTCGGTTTTGATGTTCGCGCCGGCAATGAAGCTCTTGGAAGGCACGACGTCTTTGCGGATCGCGGAGCCGCCCGCGCCCTGGTTCTCCACCAAGGTGATGTCCGCGCCGTACTTTGAGGCAACGAGCGCCGCCTCGTAGCCGCCCGGGCCGCCGCCCATGATCACAATCTTCTTCGACACCAGCACTCTCCTTAAAAGCTTGAGGGCAAACGTTGGGGGCAAAATCGCCAGCTAGTCTACCGGCACATTCTCAGCTCCGCCCTTGCAGGTGGCCGAGTAGTAGTGCTCCGCCACGGCGCCGAAAAGGCGGACGCCGACGCCGACGGCGCGCTCGTCGACAAGCAAATTGCCCTGGTGCAGGTCCGGCTTTGCGCCTTGGCCGTTCCACACTCCGAGGCGCACCATCGTGCCCGGCACTTGCTCCAGGTACCAGGAGAAATCCTCGCCGCCGGAAGACTGCGGCGCGGTGACAATCGCGTGCGGATCCTTCGACCGGCCGGCCGCTACCGCGATCGCCGTTGCCGCGTCGTCGTTGAGTACCGGCGGCACGCCGCGGACGTAGTCCAGGTGGTACGTGCAGCCCGTGGGGGCGATGATCAGGTCGATTAAGTCGGTCAGAATCCCCTCGAGCTCGCGCCACGTGCCAATGTCGGCGGTTCGAACCGTGCCGTCGAGGATGCCTTGCTTCGGAATCGCGTTCGCGGCGTCGCCCGCCTCCACGTGCCCAAAAACTAGGACAGTGCCGGTGCGCGGGTCAACGCGGCGCGAGAGCAGAGCAGGCAGCTGGGTAACCACCGCGCCGAGCGCGTAGACCACGTCCGCCGACATGTGCGGGCGCGCGGTGTGGCCGCCCGGGCCCTCCACGCGCAACCGGAGCACGTCAGACGCCGAGGTGATGGCGCCAGCGCGCACCCCAATCTGGCCCACCCGCAATTTCGGTTCTGCGTGCAGCGCGAAAATCGCGGACACGCCGCTCAGCCCGCCCCACTCGATGACATCCAGCGCGCCGCCGCCCATCACTTCTTCAGCAGGTTGGAAGATGCACCGCACCGGGACGGAAAGGTCCGCCGTCGACAGCGCGCAGGCGAGGGCCAAAACCACGGTTGCGTGGACGTCGTGCCCGCACGCATGCGAAACACCGGGGTGAACGGATGCGAACTCTAAGCCGGTCTGCTCCGGCACGCGCAGCGCGTCGATGTCAGCCCGGAACGCGATGCGCTCTCCTTGCGCCGGGCCGATATCCACGTAGCAACCGGTCCCCGGGAACCGCACCGCCTCGAGTCCGTGCTCGGCGAGGACGTCGACGATGAAGTCGGTGGTCGCTATCTCCTCGTTGGACAGCTCCGGGTGCGAGTGGATGTGTCGGCGCCAGCCGATCACCGCGTCCTCATGCTTTGCGAACCACGCATCCACATGCGCCGAGATCGATGCTGCGACCGCCTCTGTCACCGAAGTGCTCCTCCTTCACCGAACCGCACCACCCCGTAAAAGTTCCAGTCAGTTACTTTACGCTAGGCCAGAAACCTGTCGACGCCGTGCGGTGCGCCGCACTTGAGATAGGCGTCGGCGAAACGCGCAGTATCCGTCGGCGCAGCCGGCCAGTTGACGGTCACCGCAACGTCGTCGCCGGAGGGTACAACGCACAGCTTTTCGACGACCACCCCAGCCCCCGGCAGTAGCGCCGCTGGCGGGACGTACAGCGCTCCTGCCAGGCGATATATTGTGCTGATGGTTGGATCGGCCGCGCGCGAGCCGTTGTAGTCGTTGCGTTCCAAATTCGACACGAGCGATCTCGACACGCCGGCGATTTCCGCCAGCCGCACCTGCGTGAGCCCGCGCATCTGCCGCAACATTTTCACTCGCTGACCCAACGTTAAGGCGTAGCTCGCCCAATACGACTGCGGCAACAATTCCGACATCGGATTTCTCCCCCAAGTACCCCACCAAAGTTGTTGTGAAGCAGCTTATTACAGGCTAAGAAACCGCGCCAGGGATGCGCAGGCGAAGTGTTTAGAGATCGATGTTGCGCGGACCGTAGAGGCGGTCGCCCGCGTCACCGAGGCCCGGCACGATGTACGCATCGGCGTTGAGTTCCGGGTCGATGGTCGCCGTGACCAGCCGCACCGGGCCGCCGTGCGCCTCAAGCCTGTCCACGCCGGGCTGCGCGCTGACCATGCAGACGCAGGTGATGTCGTCCGCGCCGCGTTCCACCAGAAGGTCGATCGCGTGGATCAAGGACCCGCCGGTGGCCAGCATCGGGTCGACGAGGAACACCGGCTGGCCGGACAGGTCGTGCGGCAGCGCCTCAAGGTAGGGCACCGGCTCGTGTGTGTTCTCGTTGCGGGCCATGCCGATGAAGCCGACCTGCGCGTCCGGAATCATTGACAAAGCGGGATCGACCATGCCGAGTCCTGCGCGGATGATGGGGACGACGATCGGGGGCGTTTTCAAGCGGGAGCCCTTGGCCGTGCCAACCGGGGTCGCGGTATCGAACGTTTCCACCTCGAGGTCGCGGCTGGCCTCGTAGATCAGCATGGCGCCGAGGTCTGCCAGGGCGGCGCGGAAGGCCGCGTTGTTGCTGCGCTCATCGCGCATGATGGTCAGGCGGGACGCCGCCAGCGGGTGGTTCACAACGGTGATGTGCATACGACCATGGTAGGAAGTTTCGCGCCTGGGGGAACCGTCACCCGCCGCTGGGCGTCTAATACCCATGGAAACTTTCGCCCTGGATGCTCACGCCGTCTTCGCCCACACCGACTCGCTGCGCGCGGATGCGGGCGCACTCACACCCCTGCCCCACGTCCCTGTCCCAAGCGGCTTTCCCTTCGAGGTGTTCCACGCCGCGTACCGCACCGCCATCGATGCGGCTGAGCGGCGGGCGCAGCAAGTGCGCGACGAAGCGCGCCGGATAGCCGCGAACATGGAGACGACCGTGTACGCAGCCGACAGCGTCGACGGTGCCACAAGCGCCGGGTTGGGGGCACTGCTGTGACGCTCTCGCCTGTGTTTTCTGCCCTGGGCAGCCACATCCTCGACCCGGTTTCAGTCGGGTTGAAGATCCTCGCGCACAAGCCGGACCTCATCCCGACCATGCCCCGCTACCGCACACCCGGGTTCGACGATTTCGCTCCGCTCGCCGCCGTGGTCGGCGCGGACCCGGCGCGCCACATGGCGATGGTGCAGGGCTTGCGGGACTACCGAGGCGAGATTAGCGACGCTGTGGCCGCCGCGTCGCTGTTAGTTGCTTCGACGGCCTCGAAGATGACGGCGATCGCCATTGACACGATGGATAAGGGGTCGCGGGCGCTCGCCTTGGGGAGCGTGCTCGGCCCCGTCGGTGCTGGCATTGCGGCAGCGGTGGTGATGCAAGATGGAGTGCAAAAAGCGTGCAACGAGCTGGAGGCGCTGCACCGCGAACTCGGTGTGTTGAAAGACAAGCTCGAACTCGCCACCGCGGCCTTGCTCGCAGTTGCGGTACCGGGTGGTTCCGCAGGCGCCAGCGCCGCGTCGGAGACGCTGCGCGGTTTCGTGGGATCCGCTCCTGCCCCAGCCGTAACCCCTAGCGCGGCCGCACCGCCCAAGGTGAGCCCTTCGGCAGTGCCGTCCCGCACCCAGCCGGCGTCGGTGGAGGTGGTGCACGCGCCGCCGACGGTGGACCCGATGGGCCAGTCGGGCTCAAGCGCGGGGCCGACACCGGCTGCCCAAGCCGCGGTCGCCGCCGCCAAATCCCAAATCGGCACCCCGTACGTGTGGGGCGGCGCGGCGCCGGGCGGGTTCGACTGCTCGGGGCTTACGTCGTGGGCGTACAGGCAGGCCGGTGTAGAGATTCCGCGCACTGCCGCGGCGCAGACGGTAGGCAGGCAGGTCTCCTACAACGAGCTGTTGCCGGGAGACCTGGTGTTGTGGACCGGGCACGCCGCGATGTACGTGGGCGACGGCATGATGGTTGAGGCTGGTAGCCCGGTGCAAATGAACCCGGTGCGCACGAGCAACATGGGGATGGGATTCCAAGGGTTCTGGAGGCCCACCGGGTAAACTTTCCGCCCATGAGCACGCGAGCGATTCTCCCCGTCAAACTGGCCCTAACCGAGGGCGACTTCTACACCCTCTGGGCGCCAACCTGGAAGGAGAAGGGCTCCGAGTGGCAGGCCTTCTTGGGCGACGACGAATCCGTGCTGGTCTTCCGCTCCCCCGAGGAGCTGCTCGCGTTTTTGAACTCAACCCCGCGCCACGACTTGAGCGACCACCCCAAGTGGGCGCAGTTCCAGTCCCAGGGCGAGGCCCGCGTGGTGCCCAACGACAAGCAGTACTACGACATCGTTGGCGCGCCAGATTTCCTTGCCGGCCGCCCGAGCCACGAGAACGTCTCTTCGCTGTCGCGCGTATTTCAGATCTCCCGCTCGCTGGCAGATGTTGCCAGCGCCGAGCAGGCACAAATCTTCTTCGCCTCGCACTCGATCCTGAACAACGTCACCCGCGGCTCCGACCACTACTCCGGCGAGAACGGCCTCGACGAATGGTCCGGCGTGGGGCGGGTCGTGCTGAAGAACTGGGAGTCGGTCGTGCACTCCCTCGACCGCGCCGTCCGCGTAGTGGAGACTGACCAGCTCGACCCGCAAGCGGTTGCGGCGGCAGCGGCCTCTATCGCCGCGGCCGCGGAAGCAAACGAGCGCGCCCAGCAGGAACGCCAAGACGCGGAGGCCGCGCGCACTGCGGCGCAGGACCCGTACGACGCCTCCGACTGGGGCCGCGCTGGCATCGACCCGGTGAAGATCACCATCCAGGGCAAGACGGTCTACACGCTGCGTACCTACCTCGGCACCGCGCCGGTGTTCTTGGGCAAGTACGGCGAGATTTTCACCTTCCCCACCCCAAAGCACCTCGGCCGCTGGATTCTAGAAAACGACGACCACGATCTCGCGTCGGTGTCGACCTGGCAGGATGTGATGAACACCGCGCACGCGGGCGAGCTGAAGGTGGAGGTCCACCCGGACAACTCCTACTCCTTCAGCGGACTGACCGATGACATTGCGAAAAGCGTTGACGCCGTGGACACCCAGCAGATGGGCAAGGCGTACGAGCTGCTGGCAGACGCAGCCGACTGGGCCAAGGACGACTCGCTGAACTCCTTCCTTTTGGCCAACCCGCGCATGCAGGACTACCTCGCGTACATGCTCGGCTCGACCGAGGCTGCCGGCTACGTGCCGTCCCCGCCGTTTACGGACAAGGCCCAGGCGTGGGCGGAGATGGAAGAGCAGCTGATCAAGCGCTTCTCCAAGTTCTAGACCCAGCGCCCGAAGGTGCCGCCGAAACGTGGCACCTTTACAATTTCGACCTATGTCAGTGGACCAGGTCGACCCGCTCATCAGCTCTATCTACCGCTGGATGGATGTCTCGGGCGTGTTGCTGATGGGCATCATCGGCGGCACGCTCGCCCGCCAGCGGGGGTACGACATCGTTGGGTTCTTCTTCATCGCGATGCTCTCGGCGCTCGGAGGGGGCATGCTTCGCGACGTCCTGATCAACCAAGGCACCGTCGCCGCGATGAGCCAGCCGGAATACTTGATCCTCGCGTTCACCGGCGCCCTCATCGCCAGATTCACTTACTTCAAAGGCCGCGCCTGGGAGTTTTTGCAGTCGCACGGTGATGCACTGGTCTCCGCGCTGTGGGCTTCTACCGGTGCATCGAAGGCGATCCAGTACGGCCTTCCTACACTTCCCACCATCATGATGGGTGTGTTCACCGCCACCGGCGGCGGCATGATCCGCGACGTGGTGATGGGCCGCGAGCCGTCGGTCTTCGGCGGCAACCAACCCACCGTGATCCCGGCAGTGGCATGCGCGGTGATTACCTTGATCGGCAACGCGACCGGATATTTGGCCGTGGCGATGGTCGTTGGCCCCGTGGTCAGCTTCGTCATGTTCCTCTTTGGCTACTACGGCAACTGGCGCATCAGTCAAGATCCAGAGTTCGCACCGGTGAACGCGACTGCGACCCAGGTCGCCCACTTGGCCAAGAAGGCCGAGCACAAGTCGCGCGCCGTAGCACGCGAGCTCGAGCCGAAGACCGTCCGGTCGTGGCGCCACAAGCAGATGGAAAAGGCGCTGCAGCGCCGCATCGAGGCCGAAATCCGCAAGGGCAAGCGGCCGGTGGACGCGCGCAACGACGCGGACGAGTTCCTCAACGAGTTCACCAACCAGTTCCCCGCCATCGACGCGGAGATCATCGCCGCTGCGGCCGCGGAGGAGCTGGTTGAGGAAGGCCTGTTCGACGGCGTGGGCGTGGACTTCGCCGGCGACTCCTACGACGACGCGCCGCAGCCCGACCCGGCCGAGACCGAGGCGGTGAACGCCGACATGCTAGATATCATTCTTGCCGACGAGGCCTTAACCGACGAGCTCATCGACCGCCTTGTCACCCGCTACAACCAGGAAGACGAGTAGATGAAAAGAGCGGCGGGGGCGTTGATGGTGGCGTCGATAAGCCTGTGCTTGAGTCCTCTAGCCCAAGCGACCACCGCAACCACGACGACGACCGAATGGTTGCCCCCGAGCCGCGAGCACGCGCCGGACACCGATGCCTGCCCGCAGGCCACCTGGCCGCCGGAACCGGTTTCCACCTCCGAGCGCGCGGCGAGCTCCCCCACCCCGCTGGCCGCGACCTACGACGGGCCGTGCGGCATCACCGCGGCCGACGGCTACAACGTGCCGGAGGAGGTGGTCGCTTCCGCGTGGCTGGTGGCAGATCTGGACACCGGCGACGTGGTTGCGATGAAAGACCCGCACGGGCGCTACCGGCCCGCCAGCATCATTAAGGTGCTGCTCGCCCTTGTGGTGATTGAGGAGCTTCCGCTTGACGACGCGGTGGATGTCTCCACCGAATCAGCAAATCAGGAGGGATCCGCAGCTGGGATTGGCGCAGGCGGCCAGTACACCGTCCGCGATCTGCTCTACGGGCTGATCTTAAACTCCGGCAACGACTGCGCGCACGCGCTCGCCCAAAAGCTCGGCGGCGATGAGGTGGCGCTGAGCAAGGTCAACGCCTTGGCCGCGGAGCTCGGTATGACCGATACCCGGGCAGCGTCCTATTCGGGCCTCGACGCCGCCGGCATGTCCACCTCCGCGTGGGACATGGGGCTGGCCTACCGCGAGGCGTTTACCAACCCGGTCTTCGCTGAGATCGCCGACACGGAGTCTTACGACTTCCCCGGCTTCGACGAGCTACCCGGGTTCAAGCTCTGGAACGACAACCACCTGTACCTGTACGACCCGGACGGCATCGGCGGCAAGACCGGCTACACCGACGACGCGAACCACACGTTCGTCGGCGCGGTCGACCACGACGGACGCCGGCTGCTGGCCGTCGTGCTGGACACCACAGCGTGGGACCACGGCGCGTGGCAGCAAGCGCAAATGCTCCTCCACGCCGCGTACCCGATCTCGCCCGCGGCGTCGGTGGCAAACCTGAACGCCCCCGCGGCGGAGCCGAGTCCCGAGCCCAGCCCCACAACCACGCCGGCTCCGGTGACCGAGGAGCCGGAAAAAGAAACCGCAACCGGCCCACGGGAGACGTGGCTGCCGGTTGCGATTGTTGCCGGTGTCGCGGTGTTGGCCGCCTTAGCGGCCTGGCTCAGCAGGCGGCTCGGCGGGCTCGGGCGCCGCTAGTTGCGGGTGAGCAGTGAGGCGATGCCAACGCCGATCGCGCCGAGCGCCGCGCCGACACCCACAGCTGCACCGGTGTTGGTGTGCTGCGAGGCAGCTGCACCGGCGCGCACGTTGATCACGGCGGGCTCCGGTGCATCGGCCGGGGCAGCCTTGAGCGACTCCTCGGTGGTGGCGGTCCACGCCGCGACGTAGAGCACCACGCGCCAGATCAGGTACAGCACTACCATCAGCGCGATGATCGGGCCGAAAATCGCACCGGCCGGGTTGCCGGTGGCGGAGCTGACAATCACGGTCGCGAACTGCTTGATCAGCTCGAACGCAACGGCGCCGAGCAGCGCGCCCTTCAGGCCCGACTTCACTGGTACGTCGGTGCGCGGCATGTAGATCATCATCCAAACCATGACGATGAAGTTGGCCAAGACACCCACGGCAAGACCAACCAGCCAGACCACGAAGCGGGAACCGGGGAAGTCGCCCAGGCCGAAGTGCGCCATTAGCTGGGTAGTCCACCCGGAAGTGCCGACTGCGGTGACACCGAACGCGACAACGAACAAGATGATGAGCACGATGAGGCCAAGCAGGTCCCAGAGCTTCTTCATCACAAAGTTCCCGCCTTCGTTCGCATCGATGCCCCACATTGCGGAAATGCCGACGCGTAGGTGGTTCATCCAGTTCAAACCGGACCACAAGGTGGTGAGCAAACCAACACCGGCAACCGCGCCACGCTGATCGATCGCAGTTTGCACCAGCTCATTGACCTTGTCGCCCACTTCCCCTTCAAGGTTCTGGGTGATCTGGTCCTGGATCTCCTGCATCAGCTCAGGCCGGGCGTTGAGGAAGAAACCGAGTCCGGCGAACATCAGCATCAGCAGGGGGAACAGCGCCAACACCGAGAAGTAGGTGATGCCGGCTGCGAACTGGTTGCCGCCCTCGGAACCGAAGCGTTCCTGCATGCGCATCAAGTGGCCGACAGCCGGTGCCTTCTGCTTCAGCTCGTCGGCCGCGCCCTTTTTCTGCTTCTTCGTGGCGCGCTCAATGCCGTGGTCGTCGGTGTATGCCTTTCGAGGCGAGGTAGAAGTTGCCATCGGCGTCCCTTCCCGTTCACTGTGCCTCTTCGAGGCCCTACGTATGCCGGAGTTACATCGTAGAGCACCGGCGGCGCCTAGCGCTTGGGGGCGAGAAAACCAACCTTGCCGTAGACGTCTTCAAGCAACGGCTCCGCAACCTCGCGGGCGCGCTCCGCGCCACGGGCAAGAATCGCTTCGAGCTCGCCGCGGTCGCTCATCAGCTCGTCGTAACGAGCGCGCAGCGGGGTGGTGAACGCCTCGAGCGCTTCCGCCGTGTCCACCTTGAGCTGCCCGTAGCCTTGCCCCTCGTACCCTGCGACGATGTCGTCGATCGGCGTGCCCGTCAGCGCCGACTGGATCACCAGGAGGTTGGACACACCGGGTTTGTTCTCCTTGTCGTAGGCAATCACGCCGTCGGCGTCCGTCACCGCGGAGCGAATGCGCTTGGCGGATGTCTTCGGCTCATCGAGCAGGTTGATAATGCCCTTCGGGTTCGCACCCGACTTGCTCATCTTTGCGGTCGGCTCCTGCAGGTCGTAGATCTTCGCCGCGCCTTCGGGGATGAACCCGTCGGGCACCACGAACGTCTCGCCATACTTCGCGTTGAAGCGCTCTGCCAGGTTGCGGGTGAGCTCGAGGTGCTGACGCTGGTCCTCCCCCACCGGCACAAGCTGCGGGGAGTAGAGCAAGATGTCGGCGGCCATGAGCATCGGGTACGTGAACAAGCCCACCGAGGTGCGGTCCTGGCCCTGCTTGGCGCTTTTATCCTTGAACTGCGTCATGCGGCTCGCCTCACCGAACCCGGTCAGGCACTGCAGGATCCAGGTCAGCTCGGCGTGCGCCGGGACGTGCGACTGCACGAACAGCGTCGACTTGTCCGGGTCGATGCCCAGGGCGATCAGCTGCGCGCAGCCGGCGATGGTGCGGTTTCGCAGCTCCTCCGGGTCCTGCTCCACGGTGATGGCGTGCAGATCCGGGATGAAGTAGAACGCGTCGTAGTTGTCCTGCAGGTCAATCCACTGCTTCAGCGCACCAAGGTAGTTGCCGAGGTGATAGGAATCCGCCGTGGGTTGAATGCCGGAGAGGACGCGCTGCTTTGTCATGCGCATCAGTCTATCCATGGACATCACATCCAAGCTCACTAGTATTTCAGCACATGGGGTGCCACCAGTTTCGGAAGCCTGGGATGCTTCAAAAGGCAAGTTCAAGCGAGCGCACATCTCAGCTCCCCTAGAAAACGGCGCTTGGTCACGATGAGGTTAACGACATTCCCTGAACTAGTAATTCAATCTAGGATGGTCGATGAAAGAGCCGGAAGGGAGGAACAATGCCAACTCCGACACACTCATCTCGGGCCACTCAAAGGAGCACCGGACATCGCCCGTCACGCGGCCAAATCGCGGCGGCGAAGCTCATGGTCAAGCGCGAGCAGGAAGGTAAGGGCCGCGTCGAGATTACTCCGAAGATCCGCGAACTCGCCGCTTTCGAGCTTTCGTAGACCCTTAACCCCATTCCAGGCCTTCACTTCCGAGTGACGGCCTGGTTTTTTCATTGACACGAACGCCCCACCAGTTCTATAGTTACCCACATGAGTGGTAAACCCATATACCAAGCGATTGCGGACGAGCTCCGCGACATGATCGGTGCCGGCACCCTGGCACCGGGCGACCGCGTGCCGTCCACCAACGAGCTCTCCGCCTACCACTCTGTGAACCCCACCACCTCGGCCAAAGCGCTCACCGAGCTGTTCAACGAGGGCCTGCTGGAAAAGCGTCGCGGCCTCGGCATGTTCGTGCTGGATTCGGCGCGGGAGCAGGTGTTAAGCACTCGTCGTGAAGCGTTTGCCCGGGATTTCGTTGAACCCTTTGTCCACGCCGCCGACCAGCTCGGATTCACTACGGAAGAACTGACCGACATGATTGCCAAGGAGCGCAACCGATGAACCTGACCCCCGGTTTTTACGCCCTGGTCGGGCCGAATGCCGCAGGCAAAACCTACTACCTCCATTCGCTGATGGGCCCGCACGCTGCATTCGTCCCCGCGGGTGCGGATGCAAAGTTCGCGGGCACCACGGTGGGCGATCATCTGCGCGCCGCCCGCACCGCCCGCCCCATGTCGCGGGTGGATTTCCCCGACGCGCGCATCAAGAACCTTTCCGTAGGTCAGCGCCGACTGCTCACCATCGAGGTCGCGCTGGCCACGGGCGCAGAGCTTTTGCTTCTCGACGAACCCTTTGACGGCATCGACGTCGCTACGCGCAAACAGGTCCGCCAACGCCTCATCGATTATTTGGCGGAAAGCCCGGAACGCACCGTGATTATGGCGTCGCACCGGCCGGAGGACTTCGCGGGCCTGGCCACGCACGTGATTCAGGTGTTCGGCCGTGAGGTCTCGCGCCCGGTGGCGCTGGATGACGCGCGTCTGTGCTTCCCCACGGTCACGGGCCCCACCGCCGAGATAGAGGAGCTGGCCGCTCGCTTCCCCGTCGCCGAATTGTCCAGCCTCGGCCCGACAACGCGCGCCACGTTCGCCGAACCCCTCCGCGATGAGGAGTGCCACCTGCCCATTTCTTACCCGGACGACGCCGAACTGATTGACCTCATGGCCACCGAAAGGACCGCACGATGAAACTCTTCCTCAGCCCCTTCAAACCGGCGATCTACTTGGGCGGGTTCGTGCTGTTGTGCCTGGTCGCTCCCCTCGGCCGCCTCGCTTTCGGCGACGGGGGCCTGTGGACCATGGCGAGCGCCGCCGCTCTGTGCCTGTTCTTCGCGGCCGGCGCAGCGAATTGGCCAGCGTTGAATCAGCTCGGGGCCAGCTTCAACCGCTGGATGAACTCGGCGGTGTTGACGGCGCTGGTGGCGGCGGTTGTGCTCGCGCCGCTAACGGCCGCATCCGCGGTGTACCACCAAGCGCACAGTCCGTATTACTTGTGGTACGACCCGTTCATCATCACCAACGGCGAGCCGATGCTCTGGATCGACGGTAACGGCGAGCCCTACCTCGTCGAAGGGGCGGCGCAAGACGCATCCTCGGCCGCGCTGACCCTGCTGTTCCACTTCGTCATCTTTCTCACGATCGCGCTGGTCGGCCTCGCAGTCGGTCTTGCAAAAGACACTCGCATGCTGTGGCTACTGATGGGCGCGCTGTTCATCGGCAGCTTCGTCGGTGTCTTAGTCGGTGTGGTAACGGAAGATCCGTTCGCTCCGTTCCACACCACCTCCTACATCATTGCCGTCACGCTCGGTGCAAGCATCGTGCTGGCGGCGTGTGCGATTGTGTTCGCCCGCACGCGTAGCTTTGTGCGATGAGTGGGCGCGCACAGCCCTAGACCGCAATTCCCGGTGGCGGCTACGTTTCTTGGTATGACTGACGTTGTCAAAATTAACGCTCGATGCTCTGGTCTCGGAATATAAGTTTCAGACTCGCTCCCAGGGGGTGAGAGCAGCAATCCGGGCGCTCCAGCGCGAATCCCTAGCTCGTGCTTATGATTCCTGCTTCAGCGATCCCACGTGGAAAGCCGAAGCTGAACAATGGGATGTCGTATCCGGAGATGGACTCGCAGATGCTCAGGGGTGAAATTTATCTGGTGGACTTTGAGCCGACCGTTGGTCACGAAGCCAATAAAACCTGGCCAGCAGTAATAGTCAGCAACGATCTCGCCAACCAGAGCGCGGCCATCCACGGAGGCGTAGTGACGGCGGTGCCGATTACTTCGAACACCACCAACGTCTACCCCTTTCAGACGCTGCTCGATGCTGACGAAACGGGCCTCCGGCTGGACTCGAAAACTCAACCGGAGCAAATCAGAGCGGTTTCCGTGCACCGGCTTAGCCGGCGCATCGCACAACTCTCCCATCAGCAAATATCTGAGCTTGATTGGGCCCTTCGGATCCAGTTGGACCTTTAACTGTGAACAGGCTTGGTCCTACCGCTCCAGCCACTCCGAGCGCAGCAGCCCGTGGCGGGAGCAGCACGCCTCCCACGCCATGGGGCTGATTTTCACCACCATGCGGCGGCCGCACAGGGGGCAAATGCGCGGTGCGTCGTAGGGGCGCGCCGGATCGAGGGGGAGCTGGATTTCGCCGCTGAGCACGGCGTCGGCCAGCTCCGTCGAATCGGGGACGCGCATTAAAGGGACTTCAGCGTGTCGTACAGCGCACCGTGGCCGGAGTTCTGCTTCTGGCCCACCGGGGTGATGGAGAGGTTCAGGTTGGAATCCATCACGCGGTCAACCGCGTCGCGGTCCTTCTCCATTGGGCGGCCGAAGGTAGTCAGGTAGTTGCCGCCGATAATCGCGTTGGCGCCGCCGAGGAGGCCCTGCTCGGTGCCGTCGTCCCCAAGCGCGAGCTCGGTGCCGCCGGCGAAGCGCAGCTGGGTCGACGGCATGGCTAGGCGGAACGCGGCGACTGCGCGCAGCGCCTCGCCCTGCGGGACCAACGGGCGGTCCGCGAACGGGGTGCCCGGGCGCGGATCGAGGAAGTTCATCGGCACCTCGTGCGGCGTAATCTCAGCCAGCTGGGCTGCGAACTCCGCGCGCTGTTCCAGGGTCTCGCCGAGGCCGATGATGCCGCCGCAGCAGGTCTCCATGCCTTCCGCGAGCACGTGCTCGAGGGTGTCCTTGCGCTCCTGCCAGGTGTGGGTGGTGACCACGTTCGGGAAGAAAGACCTCGCGGTTTCAAAGTTGTGGTTGTAGCGCATCACGCCCATCTGGGCGAGGCGGTGCGCCTGCTCGCGGGTGAGGATGCCCAGGGACGCGGAAATGGAGATATCCACTTCCTCGGTGATGGCGGTGACAGCCTCGGCCACCTGGTCCAGCAGCTCGTCGGTCGGGCCTTTCACCGCGGCCACGATGCAGAACTCGCTCGCGCCCATCTTCTCGGATTGCTTCGCGGCCTCCACCAGCTCGGCGATGTTCAGCGTCACGGCGCGCACCGGCGACTCAAACAGGCCGGACTGGGAGCAGAAGCTGCAGTCCTCCGGGCAGCCGCCGGTCTTCAGCGAGATGATGCCCTCAAGTGACACGTCCACGCCGCAGTGCTTGATGCGCACCTGGTGGGCGAGGTCCAGCAGTTCCTGGAGGCGGTCGTCCTCAATCTGCAGCACCTGCAGGATTTCGTCCTGGTTCAGGCCCTCGCCGCGCTCGAGGCATTTCTCGCGGGCAATGTCGAGGATGTCTTTGGTTTCAACTGGTGCAGTCATGGGTACTCCTGAACGCCGTTCAACAACAGGGAATGTGTGGCAGTGTAGCGCCTTAGTTGAACGATGTTCAGGAATTGGCTCCCGCAGTTACTATTCCCTCCGCCCCGACTTAGCTCTACACCCTGTGCGTATGAACAGCAGGTCGGTAAAGATTAAAAAGTCTGTGTCGGGAACGTACCGCACTAGTCGGACCGTGGCTGGGCGAGCTGGGGCACGGGCAGGTAAGGAAGCGCGCGATGTGCGAACGCGCCGCCTCGTGATCACCCCACCCACGGAGCCCGCCAGTTTCAGTGTCGACGACATGGCCGACGGCGAACTCAGTTCCGAAGAAATTCTGGCCGCACTGCGGAGCGATTAGCAACTGGAAGCTATGGTCGCCTGGTACTTTGACACGTCCGCCGCCCTGAAACTGCTGCTGAGGGAGGCCGAGTCTCCGCAGTTGGTTGCAGCGACACGAAACATGCATGACCGAGTTGCGACGTGCGGCGCAGCGCGAAAAGAATCTCACCCAGCAGCTCGTCTCCAACCTGCTGCGGAAGTTTCACGTCGTTCAGATCGACCGACCTGTTTTCAACCAAGCCGGATTACTTCCGGGCCGGCATCTGAGATCCCTGGATGCCCTACACGTCGCGACTGCCTTGGATATGCAGGCGGACACCCTCATTGCCTACGACAAGCGCATGTTGAAGGCAGCTAACGAAGCCGGGCTGCAGATACTATCCCCTGGCGCTTAGCGGTACTCGACCAACAGCGGGGCGTGGTCGGACCACCGCTCCTCCACCGTGGGAGCCTTATCCACCCACGCACTTTGGGCACGCTCGAGCATGTTCGCGGTGGCGGCCTGCACGTCGATGCGCCACCCAGCGTTGTTATTGAAGGCTTGGCCGCGGAACGTCCACCACGTGTAGCCGGCGTCGTCCGGGTTTAACCGGCGGGCCACATCGAACCAGTTCGGGTTGTCGCAGGCGCAGCGCCCCGGCGCGTCGGAGGCGTAATCGACAGCGCCCGCCCAGCCCGGTGCGGACTTCAGTTCGAGGTCTTGCGCTTCCTCGTCCGGGAAGGCACCGAAGACAGCGTCCATGAAGGCGCGCTCGTGCGGCAGGAAACCGGACTTCTTGTGGTTCGTCTTCCAGTTCTTCAGATCTTCGCGGCGGTGGCAGATGTTCCAATCGCCGCCGATGACCATGTCCGGGTACTCGGCCGACCACTGTTCCAGTAGTGGTTCGAAGGCATCGAGGAAGCGGTACTTCTCGTCCTGTTTCTCCGTCCCGGCGGATCCTGAGGGGAGGTAGAGGGAGGCGATCTGGGTGGCGTCGTCAAGCGAAGCCCTGATGAACCTCCCTGCATCCTCGAAGCCTGTAATCCCCACCTCAACCCGTGAGAGCGGGAGCTTCGACAGGATGCCGACGCCTGCGCGACCCTTCGCTGCCGCCGGCGCGACCTCGAGGTGCCAGCCCTGCTCGAGCGCGGGGGCGAGCGCTGCGGCGGCCTCCGCTTCCGTGGCGCGGACCTCCTGCATCAGCACCACATCTGCGGGGGTCTGTTCGAGCCAGGCGAGCATTCCCGGGTTGACCTCGTTGCGCACTTTGGTGGCGGCGCGGATGCCGTTGACGTTGACGCTGGCGATGGTCAGACTCATGAGTTTCGACCCTACAGGCGGGACCAAGCCGGTACGCTTGAGGGTTGAAGTCTGAACAAAACAAAGGAGCTATATGTCTAAGATCATTTGGACCCGCACCGACGAGGCACCGCTGCTCGCCACGTACTCGCTGAAGCCGATCGTGGAGGCGTTCGCGTCCCAGGCGGGCATCGACGTGGAAACCGCCGACATTTCGCTTGCCGGTCGCATCCTCGCGCAGTTCCCGGACCGCTTGACCGACGAGCAGCACATTGACGACGCTCTCGCGCAGCTGGGCGAGCTGGCCAAGACGCCGGAGGCCAACATCATCAAGCTGCCGAACATCTCCGCTTCGCTCGTGCAGCTGAAGAAGGCTATCGCTGAGCTGCAGGCCGCCGGCTTCGACATCCCCGATTACGAGGATGCGCAGGAGAAGTACGACGCGGTGAAGGGCTCCGCCGTGAACCCGGTGCTGCGCGAGGGCAACTCCGACCGCCGCGCCCCGGAGGCCGTCAAGAACTTCACCAAGAAGCACCCGCACTCCATGGGTGCATGGTCTGATGACTCCAAGACCAACGTGGCGACCATGGACGCTGGCGATTTCCGTCACAACGAGAAGTCCGTGATCATGCCGGCAGCCGACGAGCTGACCATCGCGCTGGTTCAGGCCGACGGCGACGAGACGGTGCTGAAGGACGGGCTCAAGGTGCAGGAGGGCGAGGTGATCGACGCCACCTACATGTCCGCGCGCGCCCTCGACGCGTTCCTGCTGGGCGCCGTGAACCGCGCGAAAGAGGAGGGCGTGCTTTTCTCCGCGCACCTGAAGGCGACCATGATGAAGGTCTCCGACCCCATCATCTTCGGCCACGTGGTGCGCGCGTACTTCAAGGACGTCTACGACAAGTACGGCGAGGAGCTCATCGCAGCCGGCCTCGACGGCGAGAATGGCCTCGGCGCGATTCTCGACGGCCTGTCCGAGCTGGAAAACGGCGAGGAGATCCGCGCCGCGTTCACGCAGGCGCTTGAAGACGGCCCGGATCTGGCGATGGTGAACTCTTCAAAGGGCATCACCAACCTCCACGTGCCGTCCGACGTGATCATTGACGCGTCCATGCCGGCGATGATCCGCACCTCCGGCCACATGTGGAACGCCGAGGACCAAGAGCAGGACACCCTGGCAACCATCCCGGATTCCTCCTACGCCGGCGTGTACCAGGCCGTTATCGATGATTGCCGCGCTAACGGTGCATTCGATCCGACCACCATGGGCACCGTGCCGAACGTTGGCCTCATGGCACAGAAGGCCGAGGAGTACGGTTCCCACGACAAGACCTTCAAGATCCCAGCCGCCGGTACCGTCGAGGTCCGCAACTCCGCAGGCGATGTCCTGCTCTCCCACGAGGTCGAGGAGGGCGACATCTGGCGCGCCACCCAGACCAAGGACGCCCCGATCCAGGACTGGGTCAAGCTCGCCGTGAACCGCGCACGCCTGTCCGGCATGAAGACCATCTTCTGGCTGGATGAGGAGCGCGCCCACGACCGCAACCTGATCTCCCTGGTGGAGAAGTACCTGGGCGACCACGACACCGAAGGCCTGGACATTTCCATCCAGTCCCCGGTCGAGGCCACAAAGACCTCCATCGAGCGCATCCGCCGCGGCGAGGACACCATCTCCGTCACCGGCAACGTGCTGCGCGACTACAACACGGACCTCTTCCCGATCCTCGAGCTGGGCACGTCCGCGAAGATGCTCTCCGTGGTCCCGCTGATGGCTGGCGGCGGCCTGTTCGAGACCGGCGCCGGCGGCTCCGCGCCGAAGCACGTCCAGCAGGTTGAAGAGGAGAACCACCTACGCTGGGACTCCCTCGGCGAGTACCTCGCACTGGCAGAGTCCTTCCGCCACGAGCTGAACCAGAACGGCAACGCCAAGGCCGGCGTGCTGGGCGACGCCCTCGACCGCGCTACCGAGACGCTGCTCAACGAGGGTAAGTCCCCGTCGCGCAAGGTCGGCGAGATCGACGACCGCGGTTCCCACTTCTGGCTCGCGACCTACTGGGCAGAGGAGCTGGCGAAGCAGACCGAGGACGCCGAGCTGGCTGAGAAGTTCGCGCCGGTCGCCGAGGAGCTGCGCGCCAACGCGGAGCAGATCGACGCCGAGCTGTTGAACGCACAGGGCGGCGCCGCAGACCTGGGCGGCTACTACTGGCCGGACGAGGAGAAGACCTCCGCGGTCATGCGTCCGTCCGAGACCTTCAACAAGATCATCGACGGTTTGAAGGCGTAAGTTTCCGCTGCGGCATCGCGTTCACCGCATGGAGCCGCGAGGCGGGGTGCAGGTGCCCCGCCTCGGGGCTTTTTGTTCTGGGCGGGGTGGCGCGGCAGCACAGTGGATCGCCCTCCAAACCCGCACTTCTAGACACCCGATTGGCGTCCACCACAAAGTGCTCTTCACCTCATCAACGAACGAGCGAGGGCTCCGGCGAATGTCTTCGGGCGTGTAACGAAGAAAGTAGTACCCCTCGTTGCTGAGACGTTTCTGCCGCAGAAATTCAGCTTGGCGGACGCGTTCCGCATCGGGGTCCTTGTACTTGACGTTGCCGTCTATCTCGATGACGAGCCAGCCGTCGATAAGCAGGTCGACGCGGTACCCCCTGACTTCCACTTGGGCCTCAGTACCCAAGATCCCCGCGGCGATCAGCAGCGCTCGGGGTAGGACTCGTACTGCGAGTCTGACAACGCAGTTGCGTGGCGCAACCACTCTCGCGCTGTCTTGATGTTTTTGCGCCGACCCATTGTTTCAAGTTCCGCGGCCACCATCCCGGTAGGCCGTGCATTCGCGCGGCGGAGCGCCCCAGCAGGACTGCAGCGTTGCTCTCCATAGCGGCCGCTTTCTCCTCCACGTAGCGGCGTTCGTGATACTGCAGCCCCTGCCACTCGCGCGCCGGGAAGAACGTCACCACGCCGACTTGCACGACGTCGCCCAGTTTCGGCCCGCGGTGCGTGTGTTTGCGCTGATCGACGATGAGCGAACTCAGTTCCGACTTCCGTTGGTCCCAATCAACAGCCATAGCTATCAGACGCCACCACTCCCCCACTGGTTCCGTCTGGAAAATTTATTCAACCAAAACGGCAGGCCATCTCCCCATAACAGACAGCTCGGTTCAGTATCGGTGCCGCAGCAACTAGATTTTTCACCCATGGCCCACCTTGCAGCAGAGGGCGAGCTCGCCACGATCAGCATCGGGGATCTTGTCACCGAAGCCGGCGTCCGCATACCCAATGTGGAGATCGCGTACCGCCGCTGGGGAGCGCGCAAAGGGGACCTGAACGGCAAGAACAACATTCTGCTGGTGGAGCATGCGCTCACCGGCGACTCGAACGCCGCCGAGTGGTGGTGCGAGGCGGTCGGCCCCGGTAAGGCGCTGGACACCGACAAGTGGTGCGTGATCTGCACCAACGTGCTCGGCTCCTGCTACGGCTCGACGGGACCCGCGAGCGAACACCCAGACGGCGGCGCGTGGGGGTCGCGCTTCCCCGCAGTTTCCATCCGCGACATGGTCCGGGCTGAGCAGGCGTTCATAACCAAGCTCGGGATCGGTCGCGTCCACGCCGTCATCGGCGGCTCCATGGGCGGCGCGCGCACCCTGGAGTGGACGCTGCTCTACCCCGACCAGGTTGACTTCGCGCTCGTCCTCGCCGTGTCGGCGCGCGCCAGCGCGTGGCAGATCGGCATCCAGTCCGCCCAGATCACCTCAATTACCCAAGACCCGGCGTGGCAGGGCGGAGACTACTTCGGTACCGGCCGCTCCCCCGACGCAGGACTCGCTGCCGCGCGCCGCATCGCCCACCTGACCTACCGCGGCGAGCTGGAGATCGACGAGCGGTTCGGCACCTCCGCGCAACCGGGAGAGAACCCGCTCGGGGCCTACCGTGACGATGCGCAGCGCTTCTCGGTGCAGTCGTACCTCGCGCACCAGGGGAAGAAGCTCACCGAGCGATTCGACGCCGCGTGCTACGTCACCCTCACCGAAGCGCTCAACCGCCACGACGTCGGCCGCGGACGCGGCGGGCTGAACAAAGCGCTGGCGAGCTCCATGGTGCCCACCATGGTCGTTGGTGTGGACACAGATATTCTTTACCCCTACCACCAGCAGGAACACATCTCCCGCAATCTGGGAAACCTCCTCGCGATGGCAAAGCTGTCATCCCCCGTCGGGCACGATGCGTTTTTGGTGGAGGCGCGCCAGATGGACAGGATTCTGCGAAACTTCATCGCGCTGACAGGAGACACGCCGTCTGCGCACGACCTCGCGGTTGCCCGCGGCGCCTACGACATCTAGCTCCTACTGCACCTGCGCGGCGCCGCGCGACTGCCACCAGCGGATCAGCACAAGCACCACAGTGGAGGTGCCGACGCCGATGAGCGTCATCGCCATTGCCTCGGCGCGGTGGCCCTGCTCAAACTGGTTCATGATCCACGGCGCAAGCAGGTTGATGCGGGTCGGGCGGATCAGCGACGACATCACCAGTTCGCGGATGCCGACGAAGA
Organism: Corynebacterium sp. Marseille-Q4381; assembly: GCF_036881695.1. Classification (NCBI taxonomy): domain Bacteria; kingdom Bacillati; phylum Actinomycetota; class Actinomycetes; order Mycobacteriales; family Corynebacteriaceae; genus Corynebacterium; species Corynebacterium sp. Marseille-Q4381. The sequence continues at coordinate 158,063 of NZ_JBAJNR010000002.1, forward strand.
ACGCGAGCAACCAGCCAGCGAAAATGCCCGGTGCGAGCATCGGCAGCGTAATGCGCCAGAACGACTGCCCGCGGGTCGCGCCCGCGACAGCCGCGGCCTCAGAAAGCGTAGGCGACATCGACGCCGCGGACGTCTTGATGTTCTGCACCGCCATAGGCACGAAGAGCACGGTAAATGCCATCACCAAGATGAACTGAGTGCCGTACGGCGTAAACGGCAGACGCGGCGAGTTCCACAGCAGGATGAAACCGATGGCGAGCACGATGCCGGGCACGGTGTCCGGCGCGACGGCCAAAAAGTCGCTGAGCTTCGCGGGCAGCGAGGTGCGCCGCATGGTCAGCACAGTGACGGCCAGCGCCAAAATCACTGCGGTCGTAGCACCGATCGCGCCAAGGATGATCGAGCGGGTCAGCGCCTCCTGACCCGAGGGCATGGACAGCACGATCCCGAAGTAGTCGAAGGTGAGGTTGTCCAGTGTTGGCGGCTTCGACCGCAGGATCGTCATCGCGGCAAGCGTGATCGAAATGTACGGAATCGCCACGGTGAGGATGAACACCACCGCGGTGAACATCCACGCCAGCACCATCCCAGCGCGCGAGACCCGCAACGACACCGGCCGAGAGACGCGTCCGCCGCTTGCAAGGCCGCCGCGCCCTGCCCACTGCTGAATAGCCCAGGCGGTCACACCGAGGGCAAAGAGCACGCTTGACGACGCCGCCGCTTGCGAAAAGTTCAGCGGATCAATCGTCACATCCTGGTAGATCGACGACACGAGGACTTGGTAACCGATCGCGTTGCCGAGCGTAACCGGGGTGCCGAACTCGCCCGCGGCTTTGATGAAAACGATCAGCGCGCCGAGCGAGTACGGGCCGAGCACCATCGGGGCGACAACTCGGGTGAACTGCTGCCAGCGGCTGGCGCCGGCGACCTGCGCCATCTCGAGCTGTGAGGCGGGGATGGAGGCGAGTGCGTTGCGCAGAATCAAATACAGGAAGGGGAACAGCTCCGCCGCCATAACGAAGCCCATTCCCCACACGGAGTTGACGGCGGAGCGCACAGCGGAGCCAGCGGTCTCCCCCAGCAGCATGTCGGCAACACCGCGCAGGCGCGTGAAATCCATCCACGCCAGCGCCGCAGCGAACGGCGGGGTCATGAACGGGATCATGACCATCACCTCGACCCAGCCCGCCTTGCGCATGGGCGTCCATGCGCGGAAGAAGGCGAGCGGCGCGGCGAAGAGAGTCGAGAAGAACACGACGAGGACGGAAAGCCACACCGTGTTGCCGATGATGCGGAGCATCTCCGGGCGCAGCAGCGTGTCCAGTGCGGAGTCCTCACCCCGGTAGCCGGTCACCGCTGTCACCAGCACGGAGAACAGCGGTGCCGCTACTAGAATGAGCAAGATGACCAGCACCAGGTAGAGCCCGGCGTTGGGCTTCGCTTTCGTCCTCATGAGCGCGGTGTCCTACTTACTTCAGGTAGCGATCCGCGAACTGCTCGCGGATGTTCTTGGACTCCTTGGAGATCGCGGACCAGTCGTCGGAGATCTGCTTGATGTCCTTCAGCGCCGGGCCGTTCTTCGGCTCGACGTTCTTGTTCGCCGGGATCATGTTCTTGGACGCAGAGATCTGCTGCGCTTCCTCGGAGAACATGAAGTCGACGAACGCCTTAGCGGCATCCATGTTGTCGGTGGTCTTCATGATCATGACCGGGCGCGGGGTGACGGTGGTGCCGGAGGACGGGATGACAACCTCGAGCGGCTCGCCCTTGCCCTGTGCGGAGTAGGCCGAGTAGTCAACGCCACCGAAGACGATGCCCTTCGAGCCGGAGGTGACCATATCGAGGGCCGGGCCGTTAGCACCCTGGACGATCATGCCGTTGTCGAAGAGCTTGTCAAACATCTCCCAGGTCTTCTCCTCGCCCCACTCGGACACCATCGCGGCAAGCAAATCGGCCGCGGTGCCGGACTCGCGCGGGTCCGGCATGATGACCTGGTCCTTGTACTTCGGGTCGGTCAGGTCCTCCCAGTCGGTCGGGATGTCGGAGACAACGTCGGTGTTGGCAACGAGGGCGAGAGCGGAGCCGTCACGGCCGTGGAAAGTGTCGTCGGAGGCGTTCCAGTCAGCGTTGGCGTCCGCAATGTTCTCCGGCGCGTACGCCTCGAGTGCGCCAGACTCGGCCTGCTTGGAGGCAGCGTTCCAGGATGCGAGGTAGACGACGTCGGCCTGCGGGTTAGCCTCTTCAGCCTTGATCTTGGCCGTGATGTCGCCGGTGGTGCCGGCGAAGACGTTGACGGTGACGCCGGTGCGGTCCTGGAAAGCCTCCACAAGCGCGTCGGTCAGGCCCTGCGGGTTCGCCGAGTAGTAGTCGATGGAGCCGGAGAGGCCCTCAGGTGCCTTCCACTCCGCGGCGGTAGCGTTCGAGTCAGCTGCGCCGCTGGTCGGGGTGGCGGTGTCGTTCGACTCGACGGAGCCGCAGGCCGCGAGGGTGAGCGCGGCGGACAGGCCGAGAACGGCCGAAGCAAACTTCTTCATGACAATCCTTCTTCTGGTCAAACAGGGGAAACAATCAACGGGCGTTGACGGTCAGGAGAACCTGGTCGCCGCGGCCCAGGCGGTGCCGGGTGTAGGCGAGCCAAGGCTCGTCCGCGCCGGGAACAGTGCACCGGATGTCGTAGCGACCGCCGGTGTAGTGGCTCTCCACCACCTCGCCGACGATGGAGTCCGCCGGAAGGGGCTCCGGCGGCTGCCCATCGAGCGGGGTCACCTGCACATCTTCCGGCCGGTTCGCCGGAAGACGGTCGTGCGTGTTGGTCACGCCGACAAAGCCGGCAACGAACGCGTCGGCCGGATGGTCGTACATCTCCACCGGGTCCGCAAACTGGCGGACGTTGCCGGCGTTCATGACCGCGACACGGTCCGACATGGCCAGCGCTTCGGCCTGGTCGTGGGTCACGTAGATCACGGTGAGGTTCAACTCGTAGGCGAGTTTGGTCAGCTCCGAGCGGATCTGGGTTCGGAGGGCGGCGTCGAGGGCGGACAACGGCTCGTCCATAAGCAAAAGCTCCGGGTCGGACACCAGCGCACGCGCGATGGCCACACGCTGCTGCTGGCCGCCGGAAAGCTGGTTCGGGCGCTGCTGCGCTTTCGAGCTGATGCCGACCATGTCCATCGCGCGGGCGACGCGCGCCTCACGCTCGGACTTAGCCACCTTCTGGCTGCCGGTGGTCAGCGGGAACTCGACGTTCTTGGCCACAGTCATGTGCGGCCACAGCGCAAGGTCCTGGAACACCATGGACAGGTTGCGTTTGTTCACGGGAACATTGACGGAGGGGCCGAAAACTTCCCTTCCGGCGAACTCGATCACACCAGCGTCCGGGGTTTCGAGGCCCGCGATGCAGCGAAGCAGCGTCGACTTGCCGCAGCCGGACGGGCCGAGGATGGAGACGAACTCGCCTTTCTTGATATCCAGCGATGTCTCGTGCAGACCGGTGCCGTCCGCAAACTCGCGCCGCACGCCGCGCAGGGAGACTTGGTTCGTACCTTCCAAAATCACTCGGGGCATGATAACGGTCAATAGTAATATGTCAATTACTTTAAAGTTACGACTCGATGAACTTTCCTACGACCCGAGCGCGTCGACGGAATACGCGAGCCACATCATCGCGGCACCTAGCGCGGAGGCGAACACGGCATCGAAACGCCGAGAGCGTACGGCGACGAGCCCAATTTCGCGGGAGTCACAGGTCAGGCGCATGAGCGCGAGCCACACCATCGACGCGCCGAGGGTAAATGTGGCGCGGCGCCAGTGTTCAGTGGCCGCGAACACGCCGGAGGCAAGCACCCCGACCACAAGCAGCACCCACATCGCCCGCTGCGCCCATCTGGGCAGCGGGGAGGCCGCGTTGCCGCGGTCGTGCGGGTTGTCCAGGGTCGGATGCGTCACGGTTGTTACTGCGCAGCCTGGCGCTCGGCGCTCTCCACAATGTTGCGCACAAGGAACGTGCGGGTCATTGGGCCCACGCCGCCCGGGTTCGGGGAGACCCAGCCGGCCTTCTCCCACACATCCGGGTGCAGGTCGCCCACGGTTTTGCCGTCGACGCGGGAAACGCCGACGTCGAGAAGCGCGGCGCCCTCCTTGATCATGTCCGCGGTGATCATGTGCGGCTTGCCGGCGGCGGCGATGATCACGTCCGCGCGGCGCGTTTCCGCGGCCAGGTCTTTCGTGCCGGTGTGGCACAGCACGGTGGTGGCGTTGACGCCGCGGGAGGTGAGCATGAGCGAAATCGGCCGGCCCACGGTCACGCCGCGGCCGATGACGCACACGATCGCGCCGTTCAACTCCACACCGAAGCGTTGCAGCAGCTTGATCGAGCCGTTCGGGGTGCACGGCAGCGGCGCCGGCTCATTGAGCACCAGCTTGCCCAGGTTCACCGGGTGCAGACCGTCGGCGTCCTTATCTGGGTCGATCAGCTCGAGGACGCGGTTTTCATTGAGGTGCTTCGGCAGGGGCAGCTGCACGATGTATCCGGTGACGGCTGGGTCGTTGTTCAGTGCGTCGATAAGCTGCTCCAGCTCCTCCTGCGTCGTATCCTCCGGCAGCTCCTTTTGAATCGAAGCAATGCCAAGCTCCTCGCAGTCCTTGTGCTTCATGCGCACGTAGTTCTGGCTGGCGGGGTCCGAGCCGACGAGCACCGTGGCAAGCCCCGGGGTGATGCCGCGCTCCTTGAGCGCGGCGACGCGTTCCTTGAGATCAGCGAAGATCTCCTCGCGGTAAAGTTTTCCGTCCAGTTTGATCGCAGTCACGCCCTCGATTCTAGACTTAACCCCCGTGCGCCCCCTGAACATCATCTTCGACAACCCCGTCATCCCCGGAAACACCGGCAACGCTATCCGCCTCGCCGCGAACACGGGCGCCGTGCTGCACTTGGTTGAGCCGCTCGGCTTCAACTTCGACGACAAGCACGTAAAACGTGCGGGCCTGGATTACCACGATCTGGCGGACGTGCAGATCCATAAGTACCTCGATGCGTGCCTGGCTGCGCTGCCGGACGCGCGCGTGTTCGCGTTCACCACGCAAGCCACCACGTTTTACCAGGATGTGGCGTACGAGTGGGGCGACGCGCTGCTCTTCGGCACTGAGCCGACCGGGCTGCCGGAGGAGCACTCGCACCACCCGCGCGTGACCGACCGGCTGCGCATCCCGATGGTCGCGGGACGCCGCTCGATGAACCTGACCAACTCAGCGTCGGTCGCGGTGTTCGAGGCGTGGCGCCAGCTTGGTTTCGCAGGCGGGATCTAACCGAAGCGCTTGTCCCAACGCTGCTGGTAGAACGGCGGAAGGATGTTCAGCTCCCACATCTTGCGGGCAAGCTGGTCGTCGCCCATCCAGCCGGCGAACGCCTCACCCATGGTGAAACCGTGCGACGGGGCAGGCTTGGCCGCGATCACGTCACCTGCCCGGACCACCCCCTCCCGAATGACGCGGAAGTAGGCGCCGCAGTCCCCCGCCTCGGTGAAGCGGCGCACCCACGCGCGCTCGCCCATCCACTGCGCGAATGTGCGGCACGGGGTGCGCGGCACGCTGACTTCCAGTTCCGCTTCCCCGATCTGGAAGCGCTGGTTGATCACCGCGTCCGCCCACACAATGCCCGAGGTGGTGAGGTTCTCGCCGAACGCACCGTTCGGCAGCTCGCGGCTGAGCTCGCGCCCCCACTGGTCAAGCAGCTCGCGTGAGTAGGCGTAGACCGCTTTCTGCTGGCCGCCGTGGTGCTTGGTGTCGCCGATGTGGTCGCCTGCGATACCGGAGCCGTCGCCGTAGTCCGGTCCCGGAATGATCACGTCGATCTTTTCCGCCGGGATCTTGTTGATGCCGCTTTGCCGCTTCAGCCCGCCCGGATCCGGGACGGGGCGCGCAATGTTGGTGGAGAGCACGGTGGGGGTCGCTGGGGAGGTCACGCTGGCCATGCGTGTCAGGCTACCGGCAACCGCTAACGGAAATCGCGCGAGCCGCGGGAGAGCCAGTCGCCCATTGCCAGCGAGCGCTTAGCGCGATATAGTCAAGAACACTAAGCCGGATTTTGCCGGCACATTGGCAACGGCCCTCGTCTTTGTGACGGGGGCTGTCCTCATTCAAGGGGGGACCTTTCCAACGCCTCGAGTATCCACCGGTGCCGTGATCCAGTCGGGTGTTCCGCCATTGCGGAGGTTCCACGAGGAAAACCCATTATCAATGGTGTTTCTGAGCTCAACCTCAACAACCCCGGTAGTCCGTAACACCACTGCCGCAAGGTATGTGTTCCAGAGGTAGAGCTTTGCAGCAAGCACCTCTCCCCCTATTCCTGCCAGCTGCTCGTAGTTTTCCCGCAGTGGTCCTGGCAAGGACTGCAGTAGCACCCCTGCCGTCACTGAATCCACGGGATTTGTCGATAGTTCCACCGTGCCCCCTGTTCCATCCCCTGACAGAACTCCCCTTGTAAATGCCTTGAATCTTAACGGAAATCGCGCGAGCCGCGGGAGAGCCAGTCGCCCATTGCCAGCGCCTCCAACCTGTCAGCCACCACACTGACGGCGCCCGAGGCGTTCTGCACGATCCCGCGCACCACCATCGCCTTCGACGTGCGCGCAACCACCTTCTGCCGGTTCCAAAGCCCCACCGAGATCACCACGTTCACCAGCCCCGTTTCATCCTCCATCCCGAGAAATGTCACGCCTCCGGCGGTGGCGGGGTGCTGGCGGTGAGTGACCACACCGGCGACACGCACACGAGTGCCGTCCGCAACGTGGGCAAGTTCGCTAGCGCGCAGAACCCCCTCGGCAGTGAGGCGGCTGCGCAGCATCTCCACCGGCATAGTGCCGGGTGTGACACCGGTGGCGGCGACGTCCGCAGCCATCAGCTCGAACGCGTTCATGCCAGGCAGCGCGGGCGCGCTGATCGCCGACATGCCCGGCAGCATGCCTTCCCGCTCCGTGGCGGCGATACCCGCCTGCCACATCGCTTGTCTGCGGTCCACGCCGAAGCAGTCGAGCGCGCCTGCGCGGGCGAGCGCCTCGACGTGCTCCACGGTGAGGTCCGCCCGGCGCGCGAGGTCCGGGATGCCTCTAAACGGCTGGGCGGCCTCGATGCGGTCTGCGGCGGCATCGCCCAACCCCCGGATGAGGTTCAAGCCCACACGAATGGTCCCGCCGCTGCGGTCGCCGCCTAGGCAGCGCGCCTCGCGCCCCGACTCGTTCACGTCGACAGGCAGCACGCGCACGCCGTGGCGCCGCGCGTCCTGGATCAACGACTGCGGCGAGTAAAACCCCATCGGTTGAGCCCGCAGCAGCCCCACGCAGAACTGCGCCGGGTAGTAGAACTTGAACCAGGCGGAGAAGTACACCAGCGAAGCGAAGGACTGGGAATGCGACTCCGGAAAACCGTAGGCGGCGAACGCCACGATCTTCTGCCACAGCCGGTCCGCCACCTCCGCCTCGATCCGGTTGGTGGACCAGCAGCCGTCGAAGAAGCGCTGCTTGAGCGCCTCCATCTTCTCCGGGGAGCGCTTCGAGCCCATGGCGCGGCGCACCCCGTCGGCCTCTCGGCCGGAAAAACCCGCGGCGTCGACGCAGATCTGCATCAGCTGCTCCTGGAACAGCGGGATGCCCAACGTCTTGCCCAGCGACTTCTCAAGCACCGGGTGGTCGTAGGTGACCGGTTCCAACCCGTCGCGGCGGCGCAGGTACGGGTGGACGGACCCGCCTTGGATAGGTCCCGGGCGGATCAGCGCCACCTCCACGACGAGGTCGAAAAAGCAGCGTGGTTTCAGCCGCGGCAGCGTGCCCATCTGCGCGCGGGATTCCACCTGGAACACGCCGACGGAATCGGCGCGGGAAAGCATGGAGTACACGTGGGCGTCGTCAAGCGGGAGCTCCCACAGGCGCACTTCGCGGCCGGTGGTGTCCAAAACCAAGTCCATCATGTGGTGCAGCGCCTCGAGCATGCCGAGGCCCAGCAGATCGAACTTGACCAAGCCCGCGGAGGCGCAGTCGTCTTTGTCCCACTGCACCACCGAGCGGTCCTCCATGCGCGCCCACTCCGTGGGCACCACGTCCGCGATCGGGCGATCACAGATCACCATGCCGCCGGAGTGGATGCCCAAGTGGCGCGGCTGGCCGCGGAACTGCTCGGCGAGCTCGGCGACGGGAACAGGCGGGTCCGCGATCCCCTTCGACCAACTGTCGGCGGCGCCCTGGGCGTACCCGAGCGCCCGCGCCGCGTCGCGGACAGCGCCTTTCGTGCGGTACGTGATCACGTTGGCCACTTGGGCGGCGTTGTCGCGCCCGTAGCGGGTGTAGACGTACTGGATGACCTCTTCGCGGCGACCGGATTCAATGTCCAAGTCGATGTCGGGCGGGCCGTCGCGGTCGGGAGAGAGAAATCGCTCAAATAGAAGGCCCGCCTCGATCGGTTCCACGCTGGTGATGCCGAGCGCGAAGCAGACTGCGGAGTTGGCCGCCGAACCGCGGCCCTGGCACAGGATGTTCTTGCGGCGGCAGAAGTCGACGAGGTCGTGGACGATAAGGAAGTAGCCGGGGAAGTTCAGCTCCTCGATCACCATCAGCTCATACTCGATTTGTTTCTTCGCCCGCGCACGCACATCCAGCGTCCGGGAAGCGTAGCGGACCTGAGCGCTAGACAGCGTGAGCAGGCGCAAAAAGCTCATCTCGTCGTGCCCCTCGGGCGTGGGGTACGCCGGCAGCTCCGGGGCGACCAGGTCGAGCGTGAACGCGCATTGCGAGGCGAGCTCGGCGGCGTAGGCCACCTTCTCCTCGCACCCGGGAACAAGTCGCAGCAGCTGGTCCGCGGAGCGCAACCAGTTCGCCCCCATCGGGTGCAGCTCGCCGTGGGCCTGGTCAAGGGACTCGCGGCGCGCCAGCGCGCGCTTGGCGGCGGCAAGCCTCGCCGCGTCGCGGGTGGCGGCAGCGGGGACGGCGGTGACGATCGCCGGGATGTGAACGAAGCGGTCTAGTGATTCGTGCCGATCCGCGTCTTCCGGCAGCATCGAGACCTCGTATTCGCGCACGACGTTCTCGCCCCCGAAGGCATCGATCACGCGGTCGAAATCGTCCGCCCACTGCCATCCCGCGAGCGCGACGCACGCTCCTCCCAGCCGCTCGCCGATAAGCTCCAGCGGCGGGTACGCAACTTTGCCTTTCTCGCGGGTGGCCATGTGCGCGTCCGCCATCAAATGCGACAGGCGGCGGTAGCCCTCCGGACCGCGGGCGATGACGGGCAGAATGCGGGGCTCCTCCTCGCTGCCGAGTGTCAGCTCCGCGCCGAAGACTGTGGCGATGCCGCACTCGGCGGCGGCCTCGGCGAACTTCACCGCCCCGTAGAACCCGTCGCGGTCCAGGATGGCCAGGGCAGATAAACCCAGTTCCGCGGCGCGGGCCACGAGGTCTTCAGGTTCGCTCGCCCCGCCGAGGAAGCTGTAGGAGGACACGGCGTGCAGCTCCGCGAACGGGCGCGCGGCGGCGCGCGGGGCGGCAGCCGGGCGAGATGGAAGCAGCCCCTCCGGGGCACCGGTGTGCGCGGCCGGCTGCGGCGCAGGGCCTGGCCGGCCCGACAGGATACGCTCCAAACGGGACCACGAAAGCGGCTCGCCCCCGTTGAATCTCATGCTTCCCACGATAGCAGTGTTCGAAACTGTGTTCCAACGCTTGCAGCGACCGGCGAAGCTCCCCACAAACGCCCGAATAGACTAAGCGGTACGGACGGTGATAGATTCTGCAACCGTAGGTTTTTGCACCCCCCTTGAAAAGAAAGCAAGAGGATCCAACGTCATGCGCACTTCCCGCATCACCGCGGCGCTCGCAGCCGCCACCATCGCCGCGACCAGCCTGGTCGCCTGCTCCAACGAGTCCAACTCCACCGACGCGACCGACGCAGCCGCTGAGGGCAACACTGTCGTCCGCATCGGCACCACCGACGCAGACCAGCAGGCGTGGAGCGTGTTCTCCGACCTCGCCGAGGAGAACGGCATCACCCTCGACATCGTGCAGTTCTCCGACTACCCGCCGGTCAACGAGGCTCTCGCGCAGGGCGAGCTGGACCTGAACAAGTTCCAGCACATCCTCTACCTGGCTAAGTACAACGCCAACTCCGGCAACGACCTGAAGGTCGTCGGCTCCACCGAGATCTACCCGCTCGCGCTGTTCTGGAAGGACCACGACTCCCTCGACGGCATTGAGGGTACCGAGGTCGCGATCCCGAACGACGACTCCAACCAGGGCCGCGCGATCAACGTGCTGGTTCAGGCCGGCCTGGTCACCCTGAAGGACGGCGCCGACGCGCTCGCGCCGACCCCGGCTGACATCGACTCGGCTGCCTCGAAGGTTTCTGTGGTGCCGGTTGACGCATCTCAGACCCCGTCCGCCTACAAGGAGGGCCGCCCGGCCATCATCAACAACTCCTGGCTGGACCGCGCCGGCATCGAGCCAAGCGAAGCTATCTTCCAGGACGACCCGGGTTCGGAGCAGGGCGAGCCGTACATCAACGTCTTCGCGTCCCGCGCGGAAGACGTTGACAACCCGACCTACGTCAAGCTCGCCGAGCTGTGGCACGACGCAGCCGTCAGCGAGGCCGTGCAGAAGGATTCCCGCGGCACCGCTGTCGAGGTTGAGCGTCCGGCAGACGAGCTGAACGACATCCTCGACCGCCTCGAGCAGAACGAAAAGTAAATGGCTACAACCGGCACCCGGATTGAATTCCAGGACGTCAGCAAGGTCTTCCGCTCCGGCGGCCGCGAGGTCGTCGCAGTTGACGGCGTCACATTAACCGTCGAGCCCGGGGAGATCCTCGGCGTCATCGGATACTCGGGTGCCGGTAAGTCGACACTCGTGCGCTTGATCAACGGGCTTGATCAGGCAACCTCGGGGCAGTTGCTTTTAGACGGCACTAACGTCGTCGGCCGCTCCGAAAAAGAACTCCGCGGCATCCGCCGCAACATCGGCATGATCTTCCAGCAGTTCAACCTGCTGACCTCGCGCACCGCCGCCGGCAACGTGGAGTACCCGCTGCAGTTGGCGGGCGCGGGCAAGGCCGAGCGCAAGGCGCGCGTTGCAGAGCTGCTCGACTTCGTCGGCCTGTCGGAGCGCGGGGACAACTACCCCGAGCAGCTCTCCGGCGGCCAGAAGCAGCGCGTCGGCATCGCCCGCGCTCTCGCGACGAACCCGTCGCTTTTGCTTGCCGACGAAGCCACCTCCGCACTCGACCCCGAAACCACCGAAGAGGTGCTCGCGCTTCTCCGCCGTGTCAACGAGGAGCTCGGCATCACCATCGTGGTGATCACCCACGAGATGGACGTGATCCGCTCCATCGCCGACAAGGTCGCCGTGATGGAAAACGGCCGCGTGGTGGAGTACGGCTCCGTCTACGAGGTGTTCTCGCACCCGCAGACTCACGTGGCGAAGCGCTTCGTCTCGACCAGCCTGCGCAACACACCGAACGAGGTGGAGGCGCGCGAGCTTTTGGACGCAGCGCCCGGCCGCCTCTTCACCGTGGATCTCAAGGAGAACTCCGGCTTCTTCGGCGCCGCCGAGACCGCCCGCGCGAAGGGGGTCACCGTGCAGCCGGTTCACGCCGGCATCGCCACCTTGCAGCAGCACTCGTTCGGCAAGATGACGGTGCGCCTCAACGGCGACGACGCGGCGATCAACGAGTTCCTGTCCACGCTGCAGCTCACCACCGACATCGAGGAGATCACCCGATGACGAGCAACATCAACGAATTCATCCTCGCGGAGCCGAACTGGGACCGCCTCGGCCCCACCTTTGTTTCTGCGATCGGGGACACGCTGTGGATGGTGGCGATCACCATGGTCGTCGGAGGCTTCTTCGGCCTGCTCCTCGGCATCTTCCTCTACACCACCCGCCCGGGCGGCATCTTGCAGAACCGCGCGGTGTACACGCTGATCAATGTGGCCGTGAACTTCTTCCGGCCAATCCCGTTCATCATCATGATCGCAATGCTCTACCCCATCACCCTGGCGGTGGTGGGTACCACGATCGGCCGCTCGGCCGCCACGTTCGTGATGTGCTTCTCAGCGACGTTCACCGTCGCGCGCATTGTGGAGCAAAACCTTGTCGCCATCGACCCCGGCGTGATCGAGGCAGCCCGCTCCATGGGCGCAGGCCCGTGGACGATCATCCGCACGGTGATCCTGCCGGAGGCCCTCGGCCCGCTGATTCTGGGATACACGTTCATCTTCATCGCCGTGATCGACATGTCCGCGATGGCGGGCTACATCGGCGGCGGCGGCTTGGGCGACTTCGCGATCGTGTACGGCTACCGCCAGTTCGAACCGCAGGTGACGTGGGCTGCGGTCATCGTGATCGTGGTCGTGGTCCAGCTGGCGCAGTTCCTGGGCAACTGGCTGTCGAAGAAGGTCATGCGCCGCTAGGTACGCTTGATCAGCGTGAAGATTGCGGCATTCGACTTCGACGGCACCCTGCTCCACAGCCGCGGCGACGGCACCCACAGCTTCAACGCGGAAGACTTAGAGGCCATCCGCGCGTGGCGGGAGGCGGGCCACCTCGCCGTCGCCGCCACCGGTCGCTCACGCTCCGCGCTCACCTTCGGCATCGGGGACGCCGACCTCACCTACGACTACCGGGTGCTTTCCAACGGCGCCTCGGCCACCACCGGCGACGATGACGAGCTCATCTACGCCTACCCCATTGACCCGGACATCCTGCGCGCCGCGGTTGCTGAGTTCAAGAACACTGCCGACGTCGCTGTCTTCGGCACCACGGTCGGGCCCATCGACGGCGCGTTTGTTTTGAACACCCCGCGGGTCTCGGCGTTCACCGGCCACTTCACCCGTCTGACCACGGACGACATCGACCACCACACCTTTGCCGTGGTGCCGATCTGGGTGCCGGAGAACGAGGCGCTGCGCGCGAACGTGGTGCGCTGGGCCCAGCGGTTCGACAACGTCACCGTCGCGCAGAACCAGGACTACGTGGACATTATGGCTGCCGGCCGCAGCAAGGGCACGGGCATCCTCGAACTGTTGCGCACGCTCGGCGCGCGGCGCGAGGACGTGGAGCTCTACTCCTTCGGCGACTCGTGGAACGACCTGTCCATGCACGATGCCGCGGACATTTCGCACAGCTTCCCGCATTCGCCCGCGGACGTCCAGGCTGCGACGGACCACGTCATCGACGCGGTCGCGGACGCGCTCCTCCGCTACATCTAAACGCGCAAGTTAAACGCGCTCGACTGCGTCCACCACCCACGCCTGACCGGTCTTCGGTTGCTTGCCACAGGAGTCGACGACACCGCCGATGTCGCGAAGACTGAGCGCCACCTCGTACGCGGCGCCGGTGGCCGTGTCGGTGACTCGCACGTTGGAGCGGTTGGTGGTGATTGTGGGGGCGTCGACAAGCAGCTGCTCCATGCCAACCTGCGCACCGCCGCGCGACAGCTCTGCCGCTACCGCGATTTCCGCTGCCTGCGCCGGTGCCGAAAGGGTGCCGCGGCCGCGGTTGCCGGGCACGAAGTACAGCCCCGCCTCGGCGTGCTCGAGCAACGCACGGGCTGCCTGCTCGTTCATCCTCCCGTAACTGAACGCCCACGGCATCAGCAGCATTGTCGGCGCGAACCTGTGGCCCTTGATGTGCGAGGTCTCCCACACCATGTCGTCGCTGCGCTGCAACTGCCGGACCAGCGGGCGGCCCTTGATCGCGCAGCACTGGTCGCGCTTGGCGTGGGTGCACACCAACAGCAGGGGCTTTGTTCTTACCGACGCCCCCCTATTCTTCCCCGGACCCGATAAATCCAGATCCAAAACCGCCTCCGGCCCGTCGACGTGGAGGACCTCGGTTACACCCTGGTCGGCGAAGACGAGGTAGACGTGGTGGTCCTGGATGAGCCGGCGCTCGCGTGTTGCGTGGCGAATCAACAAAAACGTGGCGTGGTTTGCCTCCACGTGGTCCTTGATCCGGGCAGACAACTCAGGTCCCAAGGTGTCGCCGTCGAGCACGTCGCGGCTCCAGGCATCCGGCCACTCGAAGAGGACGTAGGTGGATCCTGGTTTGGCGGTGCCGGGCAGCGGCTCGACCTCGACATCTGAGCAATGCATGCCCTTCACTCTAACTACTTAACGTTTCGGTAACCATTGCCCCGAACACCCCTCTTGAGTTTTGCCGCCCAACGCGGCCGAGTTAGCGTGAATTTTGTGTTTTTTCTTCCCCCGTCGGCCCAAGATGCCGCGCGCCGCGCAGCTGGGGTGGCTGCAGCGGCCGCCGCGCTGTGGCTTGGGGTGGCGGGCTGCGGGCAAGTGCCCGCGGTCGGCGACGGTTCTAGGAGCGCTCCGCTTAGCCAACCTGCGGTGATGGCCGGGGTTGGCCCGCACCACACTGGGTCTGCCACATCCACCACCGGCACGGCGGTGCTCAGACCCCTCGGCTCGGCCAACCCGTCGCCAAAGACGCAGCGCCCCTCGGAGCCGGCGCAGCTCGCAGTAGCTGGTGTCCGCGTGGGCAACCACGAAGGTTTCGACCGCGTGGTGGTAGATCTCGCCGGCGACGGCGACCCAGGCTGGTTCGTCGACTACACCCCGACGCCGCTGCAGGCCACGATCGGCCGCCCGCTTCCGGTCAGCGGCACCGCGTTTTTGAGCATCAACGTCGACGGCACTGTGTACCCCGGCGAACTCGGCTTGGACGAGACCGGTGTCGAGCGCTTGAGCCCGACGAGCAACATCGTCGACGTTGCCAGCGGCGGCACCTACGCCGGCCGCAGCCAGATCGTGGTGGGCTTGCGCGCCGAGGCGCCCTACTCCGTGCAGGTGCTCGAAGACCCGAAGCGCTTGGTTATCGACATCGTCCAAGGCTAGCGCCGGGCTGGTGCTAATAGACGGCCTCCACACGCCAACTCCGCCTCGACCACACAAGCAACCACCCCGACACCGGACCGTCTGATCCCCCGAGCCGGCCCACGACCTGCAGCCGCGCCACCCTGTTGCGGCGCTCTGGGGCCGCCCACCAGCCCTCGTCGACGGGCCAGGGCCCCGCCCACCCGGTGACCAGATACTTCTTGTCGCCCCACTTCAGCGCATAGGGATCAGCGGATAGTAACGCCTCAGCGGTGACTTGGACGGCGGCTGCATCGGCGCTGATCAACGTAATGCCGGAGGCGGGGTGGTCGATGCCCCCGCCGAGGCGCGCCGGCAGCGGCGCCGGGACCGCACCGGGCCACGACTGCTCGGAAACCTCCGGTGGCACCTCACCAAACGGAACCATCCGGACGCGTTCCGCGACACCGCGGCCGCCTACGAGGCGGGGCTGCACCACCGCGTCGATGCCCAGTTGGGACTGCACCCGCTCAACGCAGCGGCGCGCGCCGTCTGAAGACGCACCGTCCGACCACAGCTCCCCTACCGACTCCGGCTCAGCGAGCTCCAGCGGCTCCAGGATGAGCGAAGTGATAGCGCCTGCGCCGCCGCCGGTGAGCCAGCCGCCGAGCTGCCAGCGCACCCGGTCCGCTGTGCCCGATTCGCTCAACGCCTCGCGCGTGCGCCACACCCGCTCAACGCGGTCGCCGCTTTCCAGTTCCGCGGTGATCTTTAGCCGCAGGCAGTTACGGCCAGCGTCCTTGAGGCGCTGGTGCAAACTCGCCGCCAGCGCGCGGGCGGCGAAGGCAGCCGCGTCGACACGCTCGATCGGGTCTTCCGGGGTGATCGCCACCGCGAGGTCGGCCACCGGCAACTCCGGGGCCACCCGGCGGTCCGGCGCGGCCGCGGCGATCCGGTGAAGATGCATGCCGCTAGCGCCGAACCGTGTGGTCATCGCGGCTGGTGGAATCGCTGCGATGTCTCCGAGAGTGGCGACACCAAGCTGGCTCAGCGTGCGCACCGTGTCCGCGTCTGCGCCGAGAGCAACCTCCGCGGTGAGCGCCCTGACCGGGTGCTGGCTGAGGAACGCCGCCGACTCCCCTGGCGGCACGATGTGTGATGTGCGCGCAGCGATGACGGCGGTAGCGATCTCGTCGGCGGCCCCGGCGAAGGCGTCGATGCCGCGGCGCGACGCCGCATCAATAAGCATCTCGAGCGCGCGGTCCTCGCTGCCGTGAAAACGGGCCGCCGCCTCGAGATCCGCGACCACGAGGCCCGGGCGCAGCACCTCGACGGACGCGGCGACGTCGTCCAAACTGGCGCCGAGGGAGGCGAACATGCGCCCGTCGCGGTCCGGGTTGTCCTCGATGACAGTGAGTTCGGGAGCAGCGGCTTGCGCGTTGCGCACCCGCATGCCGCGGCGAATCCCGAGCGCGCGGGCGGCGCGCGAGCACACCTTGATGCGGTGCTGGCTGGCGATGGCGACGGGTTCTTCAATCTCATCGTCCAACTCAAGCTTCGCCGCCTGCACCGGCCAATCCGGAAACCACAGCGCAGCGACGCGCACCCTACATCACCACCTGCAGTTTCGGACGATCCAGTTGCTGCTGCTGCGCCGGGGCGCGCCCCAGGGTGACGGTCGCGCTCGCTGGGCGGGCACCCTTCTGCTCGGCTCGCACACGCAGCTCAATGCCGCGGATGCGGCCCGTCCCACGGCCGATACCGTGAAAATCAGCGATCGCGCCCTCGAGGGACAGCGCCGGCGAGGGCACGCGGACGTTGACTGCCATGAGCGCGGCGTTGCCTTTGCGCACACGGGCGAGCAGGGGCCGCGCGCGCACCGGGGTGAGCTCGAGCGCGGTGCGCGAGCGCAGGACCACCAAGTCGAGCCCCTCCGCCAGCACGCCAGCAACCGCGAGATCCTCGATGCCCGGATCGGGGACAGCGATAACGCGTTCAAGCCCGTCGCGGTCTACGCCCGCGTACGACAGCTCCGGCCACCCCACCACGCCGGCGTGCCCGCCGGCTGCGGTGACTTGGTCAATGACCTCCACCACCAGCGACGGCGTGTCACTGCAGTGGCTCACGGCTTGCCTAGGCAGCCCGCCGTTCGGCAGCACGTGCGAGAGCGGTCCTGGCACAGCGAGGACCTCGGCATCCTCTACAACCGGGCGGGGGACCTCCCCGCCGAGCTGCGCCATCTTCGCCCTTAACTGGGCAATCTGCTCAGCACGACTAGGCTGCGCTGCAGCTTCTTGCACCCCCGCGGCCTCCCCGGGGGGCGCCGCGAGTGCTCGAATAGACGTTCCACTCACGCCGTTCAGTATGCACCGCGCCCCCAACACAGACAACCACAAAGGTCGAACACATTTTCTAAACCGAAACGTAGTCTCTCTTTTATTCGCCCAGCTGTTCCGCGGTAACGTACCTACACGTGAACCCGCTTTCCGCATCCGATGCCCGCAACCGCGTCACGCCGATTCCGACTCCTGCACCCGTGCGGCTTGTTGGCTCAGCGGGCGCAGCTGGGTCGGTCGCAATCATGGTGTCGCAGCTTGCCACTGGCGCGAAACTAGTGATCGCACTGGCGTGCGTGGCGGCGGCCCTGACAATAACGCTGGCGCACCCATACCGAAAGCGGATGCGGGAGTATGCGGATGTGAGAAGAGTGGACAGGAGGCCGTCGATAAGCATGCTGCTTCCGCTGATGCTGTGGTGGCTACTGCTGATGCTGGCGCCGCTGGCCGGCTGGCCTGCGTGGGGTGCCGTAACCTGCTTCATCGTTCTCTTCGGCGCGGCGTGGGTGCTGTTCCCCCACGTGGACGGATCGCGCCGCCTGGCCTACGCGGACTAGAAAGCGCGGAGGGAAATCTACTCGAAACCGTTTCGAGTAGATGAAAAACTGCAGCTCAAACTAGAAACATTCGTTTCGAGTAGATTTCGAGTAGCTGTTTCGAGCACTTGTTTCGAACTCACCGCCGACCTGATGTTGGGTACGTAGGGAACAATGAAGCCATGGAAAACAGCGGCAGCAGAAGCGGCTTTCAAGCCGAGCTGGACAGGATGTGGGAAACGCGCCCGCCGCGCATCCCGAAGGATCAGGGCGGCAAGGCACTGATAGGCGGCGTGTGCGAGGGTATCGGCGCGCGCTACAAGCTGGATCCGGTGCTGGTCCGGCTGGTGTTTGTCGCACTGAGCCTTGCTGGCGGCGGCGGCATTTTTCTGTACCTGCTGTGCTGGCTCAACATGCCCCGCTTCGGCATGGTGGTCAGCCCCGGCAAGGCGATTACGGCGCAGAGTTCCACGCTCACGGAGATGGAAAAGCGCGAACGCTCCACCGGTTGGGCGCTCATTGTCGGGCTGGTGATCTTCCTTCCCTCCGCGACCACCGGCGAGGGTCTCAGATCACTGTTGGTCATGGCGGCGGTTGCGTTCACTGCTTGGTACTTGGCCTACAAACGCGCGCCAGAGCCGCCGGCCGGCCTTCTGCCGCCGAAACAGAGCGCAAGCACCACCCGCGCTCTGCCGAACCCCCACCCGTTCCAGCTCGACCCGAGCGTCCGGCGGCCCTACGACGTGCAGCCGGTGCAACCGCCGCACACCGCGCAACCTCCGCACCCGTACGCGCAGCCGCCGCGGCAACCGGACCCGCAACCGGCAGCGCCGCACGCAGACGAACCGACCCCGTTGTTTGATTTCACGCACCTGACCCCTCCGCAGGGGTATCCGCACCCTGCTGTCGGCCGCGCCACTCCCCCGGCGTGGGATCCGCTCGGCACCGCCCCCGAACTGTGGCACTTGCCCGATCCCGCGGCCGCGGACGCCTCCCCGGCACCGCAGACTCAAGCGCCTACGGCGCACGACCGCGGCTCGAAGCGCCGCTGGCTGTGGCTGCCCGTCGGCCTCGCAGGGCTCGGCATCGCGGGTGCGGTGATCGCGGCGGGGCCGAACGTCAGCCGCTACTCCTTCGGAGCGGGTCCGAACTGGGCAACCGGCGACATCACCCTCACCTACGACGACGTCGAAGCGATCCCGGACCTGCACCGTCTCGCCGGGGACATCACCTTGGACCTGCGGGAGTTGGAGCCGTTGGACTCGCCCGCGACGATCGAGATCGGCAACTACTTCGGCAACATCGACATCCTGCTGCCGGAGAACGTGCCGGTAGACACTCGTTGCGAGGTGGGCTCCGGCTCTGCCTTGTGCCCGAGCAACACCGTAAACGAGCGCGCCGACGGGCAACTTCTGACCATCGACGCGCGCCAGTACATGGGCACGGTGACCGCTCATTAAATCCGCACACATCGCCATCGTCGGTGCCGGCCCCCGCGGCATCTCGATCACAGAACGCATTGCCGCCTACCTGCGCTCCCACCCCACAGATGCACCGTTCACACTCCACGTGATCGACGACGCACAGATCGGCGCCGGCCGCGTGTGGGACACCCGCCAAATCCGAACGCTGTGCATGAACACTCTCGCCGGCGCAGTCACGCTGTTCGCTGAGCCCGGAGCGACCGTCACGGCCCCCGTGCTCGAGGGCCCGACCATGTACGAATGGATCCAGTTGCTGCGCGGCGAGGTCGGAGGCATCAGCGACGCGAAGCGCGCGCCGTTTGTTGCCATCACTCCGGATGTCCCAGCGGAGTTCGCAGACGAGATCGCCGCCACCCGCCCCGAGTCCAACCCGTCCCGCGCGCTCTACGGCGAGTACCTGCGCTGGGTGTGGCGCGTGGCAAAAGCAGCGCTTCCCGCAAACGCCGCGGTGGTTGAGCACAACGCTCGGGTGGTCGGCATCAGGCAGGCTCGAGGCCTCGATGAGCTGCTGCTTGACGACGCCACGTTGATCCCCTCTTCCGCCACCGCCCTGGCAACCGGGTGGGTGCTCCCCGTCCTGCCGGAGGTTGCGGGCGCGAGGGAGGCAGGCGCCGGGTTCACCTACGTCACCGCCAACAACCCCGTCGAGCAGGACATCGCGGCGCTTCGCCCCGGCGAACGCGTCCTCGTGCGCGGTTTGGGCATGGGATTTTTCGACCTCATGGCCCTTGCCACCGTTGACCGCGGCGGCCGTTTCATCCCTGACAACTCCAAAGCTGCCGGGGTGCGCTACGAGCCTTCAGGGGAAGAGCCGCACCTGATTGCCACTTCCGGGCGCGGCTACCCGTACCTGCCGAAATCGGAGTACCGCTCGCTTCCGCCGAAAGCGAACTTGGTGCGGTTGCACGCCGCGATGACAGCGGCCGATCAGTCGGGGGAGCCTGTGTCCTTCGGCCGCGACCTGTGGCCGGCCCTCGCGCGTGACGCATACAGCGAGTTTTACCGCACCGTCGCCGAGAAGCACCCGCAGGCGCTGCGCATTTCACTCTACGAGGTGCTCGCCATCATCGACACTGTCGACTTGGTCACTCCCGCCACGACACAGAGCATCCTCCCAGTGGCGAGCGCGCTGACGGCCGCGCTTGTAGGTGTGATCGACGCCGACAGCATTGAGCCGTTCGACATGACGCGCTGGATTGACCCGCTCGCAGGCACCGCTTCCGCGACAACGGATGAGCTGGGCGCGCTGATCGTAGCCGGCATGGCGCGTGATATCTCGGAAGCGGAGGCCGCGTGGGATTCGCCGCTCAAGGCGGGGTTGTGGGCGATCTCCGCGGGCCGCAAGCCGGTTGCCATCGCGACGGAGAACGGCCGAGGCGCACCCGAACACGCGCTGTCGCAGTACATGGCGTTCGGCCAGATGGTGGGCAGCGGCCCTCCGCTGTTCCGTACCCGAGAGCTGCTCGCCCTGCACGAGGCGGGCTTGGTCACGTTCCTCGGACCGCAGCCTACTGTCCGCGTCGAGAACGGGGCGGTCGTGGCCACGAGCGGTGAGCGCACCGCCCGGGCCTCCGCGCTGGCCGACGCCTTCCTCCCCGGCCCAGATCTCCGCCGCGCCGCCGACCCGCTCACGGCAGCACTCGTTGCAAGCGGCCGCGTGCGCCCGTTCGCGCCCAGCGGCACCCCCACCGCAGCGCCGGAGACCGACGACGCCACCCGCCGCGCGGTGCACCCCGACGGCTCACTCGATCAACGCCTCCACATAGTTGGCATCCCCACCGGCGAACAGTGGGCGGACACCACCATCTCCCCCATGCCCGGCACCGACCCGCTCATGCTCCAAGAGACAGATAAGGCCGCCCGCTCGTTACTACGAGCAGCCGGCCTGATCGGTTAAGCGCTACAGCGCGCAGCGCGTTACTCCCACTCGATGGTGGCGGGCGGCTTCGACGTCACGTCGAGGACCACGCGGTTGACATCCGCTACCTCGTTGGTGATGCGGGTGGAGATAACCTCCAGCGTCTCGTACGGCACGCGGACCCAGTCCGCGGTCATCGCGTCCTCGGAGGCGACCGGGCGCAGCACAATCGGGTGGCCGTAGGTGCGGCCGTCGCCCTGCACGCCGACGGAGCGCACGTCCGCGAGCAGCACAACCGGGCACTGCCAGATCTGCTCGTCGAGTCCAGCCTTTGTCAGCTCCTCGCGGGCAATCGCGTCAGCCGCGCGCAGGGTGTCGAGGCGCTCCTCGGTGACCTCACCGATGATGCGGATGCCCAGGCCCGGGCCCGGGAACGGCTGGCGGTTCACGATGACCTCGGGCAAGCCGAGCTCGCGGCCAACGGCGCGAACCTCGTCCTTGAACAGCAGGCGCAACGGCTCAACGAGCGTGAACTCCACGTCGTCCGGCAGACCGCCAACGTTGTGGTGGCTCTTGATATTCGCCGTGCCGGTACCTCCGCCGGACTCAACCACGTCGGGGTAGAGCGTGCCCTGCACCAAGAAATCGACGTCCTGGTCCGACAGCACATCCGCCACTGCGCGCTCGAAGGAGCGAATGAACTCGGCGCCGATCGCTTTGCGCTTCGCTTCTGGCTCGGTCACCCCGGCGAGCTTGTCCAGAAACGCGGCGCGCTCGTCCACAGTCACCAGTTTCGCGCCGGTCGCCGCGACGAAGTCGGTCTCGACTTGCTCGCGCTCGCCCTGGCGCAGCAGACCGTGGTCCACGAACACGCAGGTGAGACGGTCACCAATTGCGCGCTGGACAATCGCGGCCGCCACAGCGGAGTCGACACCGCCGGACAGTCCGCAGATCGCGCGACCTTCACCGACCTGCTCGCGCACCTGCTCGATGAGCTGGTCGGCGATGTTAGATGCGGTCCAGTTCTGCTCCACACCGGCGATCTCGGTGAGGAAGCGAGTCAGCACCTGCTGGCCGTGAGGAGAGTGCAGCACCTCTGGGTGGTACTGCACACCCGCGAACTTGCGCTCGAAGTTCTCGAACGCAGCGACCGGCGCTCCCGGCGTAGACGCGGTGACGGTGAAGCCCTCCGGCGCCTCAGTAACGGAATCACCGTGCGACATCCACACCGGGTGAGACTCGGACAGGCCGTTGTGCAGCACGCCGCCCGTGACGGTCATCTGGGTGCGGCCGTACTCGCGCGCGCCGGTCTCGGCGACGGTGCCGCCGAGCGCCCGCGTCATCAGCTGGAAGCCGTAGCAAATGCCGAAGATCGGCAAATCCAGCTCGAAAATCGCCGGGTCGAGGTGCGGGGCTCCGTCGGCGTACACGGACGACGGGCCGCCGGAGAGCACGAGCGCAACCGGGTCTTTCGCTTTCAGCTCGTCGGCGGTGATGGTGGAGGGCACCACCTCCGAGTACACGTTCGCCTCGCGCACGCGGCGGGCGATCAACTGGGCGTACTGGGCGCCGAAATCAACGACTAAAACGGGGCGGGTTTGCGGAGTAGTCACGGTGACAAATGATAACCGATCGCGCTACCTCCGCGAACACCCGAACCCTAGAGCCTTGGGCGCACCGCCAGCTGCACCTTCTGAAAGCTCTTGACAGTGGTGTAGCCGCATTTCGCCATCGTCCGGCGCAGCGCACCGACCAAGTTCAGGTTGCCCCATGGGTCACTGGACGGGCCGTTGAGCACCACCTCGAGCGGGAACTTGGGGTGGTCGAAATCAGGCATGACAGCCCCGCGCGGGTTGCGCGGGTGCGCGGCCTGGGCCTCCCAGTACACGCCGCCCGCGGCGGCCTCTTCGGCGCGCGCCAAGGGGAGGCCGACCATGACTGCGTCGGCGCCGCACGCCAAAGAAACGGCGATCTCGTTGGCGTTATACACCTCCGAGTCGGCGATGACATGCACGTAGCGGCCCTCTGTCTCGTCGAGGTAGTCGCGGCGCGCAGCCGCGACATCCGCAATAGCGGTGGCGATAGGAAGCCCCATGTTCTGCGGGCCGAAACTCATTCCGGAGCCGACAATGACACCCGCCACGCCTGCGCGCATCAGGTGTGTCGCGGTGGCGTAGTCGAACACGCCGCCAGCAATGACCGGGACCTCGAGCGAACCGACGAACTCCTTCAGGTTGAGCGACTCTCCGCCCTTTTGCACGTGCTCGGCGGAAACCAGCGCGCCTTGGATGAAGAGGATCTCGGCACCAGCGGCGATCACCACGGGAGCAAGTTCGCGCGCGTTCTGCGGACTCACGCGCACCGCGACAGTGACACCGGAGTCGCGGACCTGGCGGATGCGCTCCCAAAGCAGGTCATGGTCGAGTTCCGCGGCGTGCAGCTTTTGCAGCACCTCCGTAGCTTGCGTATCAACCCCGTCGGGGTTTGCCACGGCGACCACCTGAGCAATCGCCGCATCGAGGTCTGCGTGGCGGCCCCACAGCCCCTCGGCATCAATCACCCCGAGCGCGCCCTGCTTGCCCATCTCGATGACAAACTCGGGGCTGGCTAGCGCATCCGTTGGGTGGGACACGATCGGCACGTCGAAGATGTAGGCGTCAACGTGCCACGTGGTGTCCACGTCTTGCGAGGAACGGGTGCGGCGGGTGGGGACCAGCGATACGTCGGAAAGCGAATAGGCCCTCCGGGCCTCGCGGCCAATACCGATTTCTACTGTTTCGCGCATGCTGCTCCTAGCCGCGGTAGTTCGGCGCTTCGACCGTCTGCGTGATGTCGTGCGGGTGGCTCTCACGCAAGCCCGCCGCCGTGATCTGGACGAACTGCTTCGTCTGCAGCTCCTCCACCGACGCGGAGCCGGTGTAGCCCATCGCTGCGCGTAAGCCGCCCACGATCTGGTGGGTGATCGCGTCGATCTCACCGCGGTAGGGCACGCGACCCTCAATACCCTCCGGCACGAGCTTGTCCTCGGTGGCAACGTCAGCCTGGAAGTAGCGGTCCTTGGAGAAGGAACGCTTTTCGCCCGTCAGGCCGCGGCCCTGCATCGCGCCCATGGAACCCATGCCGCGGTAGCGCTTGTACTGCTTGCCGCCCACGACCACGATCTCGCCCGGAGCCTCGGCGGTGCCGGCGAGCATCGAGCCGAGCATGACAGAGGACGCACCGGCTGCGATGGCCTTGGCCACGTCGCCGGAGTGCTGCATACCGCCGTCGGCGATAACCGGGATACCAGCCTTCTTCGCCGGCACGGACGCCTCAAGAATCGCGGTGATCTGCGGGGCACCGACACCCGCCACAACGCGGGTGGTGCAGATGGAGCCGGGGCCGATACCGACCTTGATGGCGTCAGCGCCAGCGTCGATCATGGCCTGCGCAGCGCTGCGGGTGGCCAGGTTGCCGCCGATGACGTCGACGCGGTCACCGAAGTCCTTCTTCACGCGGGAGACCATCTCAAGCACGCGGTTGTTGTGCGCGTGTGCGGAGTCGACCACCAGCGCGTTCACGCCAGCCTCAACCAGCATCCCGGCGCGCTCGTATGCGTCCTCGCCGGTGCCCACGCCCGCGGCGACCATCAGGCGGCCCTCGGCGTCCTTAGAGGCGTTCGGGTACTGCTCGCTCTTGACAAAGTCCTTCACCGTGATCAGGCCGGCGAGGGTGCCGTTGTCCGAAACGATCGGCAGCTTCTCCACCTTGTTGGCGGACAGAAGGGACAGGGCCTCCTCCTTGCTCACGCCCTCCTTGGCCACGACCAGCGGCATTGGGGTCATCACCTCAGCGACCTTGCGGTCGAAGTCCGGCTCAAAGCGCATGTCACGGTTGGTGATGATGCCAACCAAACGGCCGCCCTCATCAACCACCGGGAGGCCGGAAATGCGGAAGCGAGCGCACAGCACGTCAACGTCGCGCAGCGTCATCTCCGGTGTTGCGGTGACCGGGTCGGTGACCATGCCGGACTCGGAGCGCTTCACAATGTCGACCTGCTCCGCCTGCTCCTGCGCGCTCAGGTTGCGGTGCAGCACGCCGATACCTCCCTGGCGTGCCATGGCAATTGCCATGCGGGACTCGGTGACCGTGTCCATCGCCGCAGACGCGATCGGGATGCGCAGCGAAATGTTGCGGGTGAACTGGGTTGCGGTGGAGACCTCGGACGGGACAATGTGCGACTCCGCCGGAAGCAGCAGCACATCGTCGAACGTCAAGCCACGCAACGCCACCTTCTCCGGGTCGTCGCCTCCGGTGAGAACTCGCTCAGTTGCCATGTGTTCCTCTCCTGACAGTTACGGCTTTTGCACATAATATTACGCACCTCCCACACACGGCCTAACGCCGGTGAAAGCCCAGCACAGCTGCGTTCGGAGCGAAGGAGGCGGGGCGAGGATTCCGTGTTTGCGCGGGTGACTAGAGTTGGGCCTTGTGAGTTACGACGACATGATGCCCCTCGACCCGTTCGCGGACGACCCGAACGATCCGGCATCGTTCATCGAGGACGACGAGGTCGCCGAGCCGCTCTCCGAGCAAGAGCGCGCAGAGGTAATCCAGGACCTGGGCTACGTGCGCGACTGCATGCGCCGGCTGCGCCCGCGAGGCATCCAGGGCATTTTCTTCCAGTGCGAAGACTGCGAGCAGCTGCACTACTACGACTGGGAAATCATGGAGCAGAACATGCTCGCGTCCCTGCGCGGCGAGCTGCCGCCGGTGCACGAGCCGGGCGCCGACCCGAACGTCGATGCGTACGTGCCGTGGGAGTACGCCATGGGCTTCCTCGACGGGCTGGACGCCCGCTAGCCCCTACCCCCTAGCCCCCCCTGTGCACCGGCGCTCACCGCGCCGGTACGACTTGCGGCGCCACCTCGTCAACACCAGCGCCGTAGCTCGACTGGGTGTTGACCTGCGGGGACTGCTTCGGCACCACCTGAGGCACCTGCCCTTCACCCTGTGGCGCGCTGGTTTGCACCTTCGGCGAGGACTGCCCAGGCTGGGGCGCCTGAGACGACTGGCGGCTGTTCTGGCTCGCCTGCCCCTGGTTTGTCGGAGACTGCGGCTGCGCCGGCTGACTCTGCTGCGCTGACGGCGCAGGCTGCTGCGGCTGGGTGGGCTGGGCAGGTTGCGCCGGCTGCGGCGCCTGGTGCGAGCTCGGCGCGGGCTGGGCCGCCGACGGGTTCGCCGGCGCGGCCGGTTCCTGTTGCGCCGGCTTGTCTGGCTGCGCCGGACGCTCCTGCTCCGGCGAAACAGTCACCGTCACGGTCACCGTCGCCGGCCGCTCCCCGTCACGTGCCGCATCATCATCTGCGCTGCCCTCACCAGGGCCCGGGACCGGGTTCATCGACTCCACCAGCCGGTTCGCCTGCTGCAGCAGCTGGGCAAGGTAGTCGGAATCGCCCGCTTGGCTCGCCACTTCGATCTCTTTGAGGGTGGACGCCAGCTCCACCGCGGCAGCGCGGTCGCCGAAGACTGCGGTAGAAGCGCCCCACAACGGGGAGCCCGGGGTTGCGTTGTACAGCGCCGCGCCCGATCCGGCGATCAGGGCTGAGGCTGCTGCAGCGCCGATAAACCCGGCAGCCCACGGATTCATCCTCGTGCGCTTGGGGCTTGTTGCTTGCCGACGCCCCGCCGCCTCCCCCATCCCGCCCACACCAGTCTGGGCGCGTTTCGTGCGCTGCTCCGCAAGCGAGATCGGCTCCGCAGGTTCCGGCTCGACCGCGTCAACCGAGGGCTCTTCCGGCATCGGCCGCTCGATGTCTCGTTTCATGGCCAGCAAAAGTCCCGCGAGCGGATCGGCCCCGTGCGTGGGGTCCTCCCCGCGTGCGAGCGCGTCGAGCAGCGCATCGGTGCCGTCTACCGGCGCGAACTGCGTGGTCGCGTCTTCTTCGTGGTGCTCATCGGCGCGCCGTGTCATCTCACTGGTCCTGTTCTTCGATCATCGTGCGCAGCTTCGCAATCGCGCGGTGCTGAGCCACCCGCACCGCGCCCGGGGTTGAACCCACGGCCTCGGCTGTTTCTTCCGCAGAAAGGCCCACAAACACCCGCAGGATAATGATGTCGCGCGCCTTATCACCTAGTTCATCGAGTAAACCCTCAATTTGGTTACGCGCATCCACGTCAATGGCGTAAGCCTCGGGGGTAACCCCCGTGTCCACCGTGTCCGGCACCTCTTCCGTGGGGGTGAGCTTGTCGCGGAACAGAGCCCGATGCGCGTCGGCGACCTTGTTGAACGCGATGCCGTACACGAACGCCATGAACGGTTTGCCCATGTTTTGGTACTTGTGAATTGAGGTGGCCACTGCCAGGCACACTTCTTGCGCGACGTCTTCCGCGGTCGGAGTTCGCCCGCCACCGATGCGCGCGCGGGTGTAGCGCAGCACGTTGGGGTGGATGAGGCGGATAACCCGCTGTAGAGCCTTCGCGTCGCCGCCGGCGGCGAGGGGCACAAGCCGGGCGAGCTCGTCTTCGGTGTCCGGTTGCGGCACGGCGCTCCTTCCTCTTGTGCATCACGCCTCAACGCGTCAGTTGGTCAGCGTACAACTGCCCGCCCCCGCACCACAGGTTCAGGGGCTAGGTTCCGCAGGCTATGAACTTTTAGGCTGAAATTCACCCACGCTTAACCTTGAGCAAATTCCCAGCTTAAAGCGTCGTTTTTCCCAGGGTCAAGAGTGTTTAAAGCTTCACGTTACCGCACGGTTACCCGCCGTTCACCCGGGCAGAGAACACTACTTTTCCGGCACTACTTGAGGCACACAATAAGGAGCTAGACGACAATGTCCCTGCCGCACTTGCTTCCCGGACCGAACGCCGATTTTTGGGATTGGCAGCTGCATAGCGCTTGCCGCGGTGAAGCGTCAGAGATCTTCTACCACCCGGACGGCGAGCGCGGCAGGGCTCGCACGCAACGCGAGAACCGCGCCAAGGCGATCTGCTACCAGTGCCCGGTGCTTTCCCAGTGTCGCGAACACGCCCTGCGCGTGGCTGAGCCGTACGGCATCTGGGGCGGAATGAGCGAGTCCGAGCGCCAGGCGGCGCTGCGCGGCGCACGCGGCGGTGTGAAGGTGGCCGCAGCGTCCGCCAAGTAGGTCCAAGGCTTAGCGACGCAAGCCCCAACACCAAGTGAAGGCCCTGCCCCCGTTTTACGGGGCCAGGGCCTTCGCGTTGCCGTACGACGGCGAGCGCGGCAGTTAGTGGGCGTGGGCGTGGCCGTGCTCGGCCTCGTCCTCTTCCTCCGGCTTCGTCACCACGGATGCCTCCGTAGTCAGCACCATGCGGGCCACGGATGCGGCGTTGACCACTGCGGAGTGGGTCACCTTCACCGGGTCGATGATGCCCTGCTCGATCAGGTTGCCGTACTCCAAGGTGGCGGCGTTGAAGCCTTCGCCGTTGCCCACCTCAGCGATCTTGGACACGACAACCGCGCCGTCGAGACCGGCGTTTTCTGCGATCCAGTACGCCGGCTTGGTCAGCGCGCGCGACACCGCCAGAACACCGGTGCGCTGCTCGCCCTCGAAACCGTCGGCGTAGGTCTCCAGCTCCTTCGCAATCTGCACGAGCGCGGAGCCGCCGCCGGCGATGATGCCTTCCTGGGCCGCGGCGCGCGCGGCGTTGATGGCGTCCTCGACGCGCAACTTGCGCTCGTTCATCTCGGTTTCGGTGGCCGCGCCGACGCGGATCACCGCGACGCCGCCGGAGAGCTTCGCCAAGCGCTCCTCCATCTTTTCGCGGTCCCACGTCGAATCCGTGGTCTCGATGTCGCGGCGCAGCTGGTTGCGGCGCTCCTCCACCGCCTCGGCGGAGCCGGCACCGTCGACGATGACGGTGTCGTCCTTCGTCACCGTCACGCGACGCGCGGAACCCAAGTGCTCCAAGGTGGCGTCCTTCAAGTTCACGCCAACCTCGGGGTCGATCACCGTGGCGTTGGTGACCACTGCGAGGTCGTCCATGAACGCGGTGCGGCGCTCGCCGAAGTACGGGGACTTCACAGCGACGACCTTAATGGTCTTACGCAGGGTGTTCACCACCAGCGTCTGCAACGGCTCGCCCTCAACGTCCTCCGCGATGATGAGCAGCGGCACCGACTCGGTTGCCACCTGCTCCAGAAGCGGGAGGAAGTCCGGCAGCGAGGAGATCTTGTTGCGGACGAGGAGAACGCGCGCGTCGTCAAGCACCGCCTGGCCTGCGTCCGGATCCGTTACGAAGTACGGCGACAAGAAGCCCTTGTCAAAGGAGATGCCCTCGGTCAGCTCCACGTAGGACTCGATGGACTGGGATTCCTCGACGGTGAGCACACCGTCCTTGCCCACCTTGTCCATCGCGCCGGCGACCATCTCGCCGATTTCCGGGTCGCGGGAGGACACGGTGGCCACGTTCGCGATCTCGTTGGACGAGGACACTTCGGTAGCGCGCGCTTTGAGCTCCTCGACCGTCTTTTCTGCCGCTGCGGCGATGCCGCGGTTCAGCTCGATCGGGTTCGCGCCCGCCGCAACGTTGCGCAGCCCCTCGGCCACCATCGCCTGCGCGAGCAGGGTTGCGGTGGTGGTGCCGTCGCCGGCAATGTCGTTGGTCTTCACGGCGACAGACTTCACCAGCTGCGCACCGAGATTCTCGAACGGGTCCTCGAGGTCGATGTCGCGGGCGATGGTCACGCCGTCGTTGGTGACGGTCGGGCCGCCCCAGCTCTTGGACAGCACGACGTTGCGGCCGCGCGGGCCAAGCGTGACCTTCACCGCGTCGGCGAGCGTGTCGACGCCGCGCTGGATACCCTCGCGGGCCTCCTGGTCGAATGCGATCAGTTTTGCCATGAGTGGCGTCTCGCCCCCTTGTTACTTCTCGATGACAGCGAGCAGGTCGCGGGCGGAGAGCAGCAGGTATTCCTCGCCGTTGTACTTCAGCTCGGTGCCGCCGTACTTGGCGAAGATGACGGTGTCACCCTCCTTGACATCCATCGCAACGCGTGCGCCGTTGTCGTCCAGACGACCCGGGCCCACAGCGATGACCACAGCCTCCTGCGGCTTCTCAGCGGCGGAGTCCGGGATAACCAGGCCGGAAGCGGTGGTGGTCTCAGCCTCGGCGATCTGCACGAGCACCTTGTCGTCGAGCGGGCGGATGTTGACGTTTGCCATGATCAGTAGCTGACCTTTCGTCTTGTCAATGTGAGCGTTTGGAATGTTCTTGCGGTAAATCCCATGTCGCGCAGCCGTCGTCGCGGGTGAACAACTGTGCTCGAGACAACCCGTTTAGCACTCTACCCACGAGAGTGCTAACTGACAACCGCCGTTTCCACCTCAAGCGAGGTGTCCGTGCCAGTGCCCAACGACGACGGGGACGCCCCCTCCGCGATCAGCTGCGCCGCCAGCGCCGCGATCATGACGCCGTTGTCCGTGCACAGGCCGAACCGCGGCACGCGCAGCTCGATGCCCCGCTCGGCGCAACGCTTCGCCGCCAGCTCCCTCAGCCGCGAGTTCGCCGCCACACCGCCGCCGAGCAGCAGCGTCGCCGCGCCGGTATCTTCGCAGGCCAGCACAGCTTTCATCGTCAGCACGTCGCACACAGCCTCCTGGAACGAAGCGCACACGTCCGGCACGGAAATTTCGGCGCCCTCACGCTCGGCCGCCTCAACGTAGCGCGCGACCGCGGTCTTGACGCCGGAGAAGGAGAAGTTGTAGCGGTGCTCGCCGCGCATGTCCTCGGCGCGGGTCAAGGCGCGGGGGAACGTCACGGTTGGCTGCCCGAGGGCAGCTTGCTTATCGACGACCGGTCCTCCTGGGTACCCCAACCCCAGAAGCCTCGCGACTTTGTCGTAGGCCTCTCCCGCTGCGTCGTCAAGTGTGGAGCCCAACTCGCGCATCGGTTTGCCGACCGCCT
Source organism: Corynebacterium sp. Marseille-Q4381 (assembly GCF_036881695.1). Taxonomy (NCBI): domain Bacteria; kingdom Bacillati; phylum Actinomycetota; class Actinomycetes; order Mycobacteriales; family Corynebacteriaceae; genus Corynebacterium; species Corynebacterium sp. Marseille-Q4381. The sequence continues at coordinate 189,019 of NZ_JBAJNR010000002.1, forward strand.
CAACCTCAAGCAGCTGCGTGTGCCCGCCGGAAACCAAAAGCGCCACCGCGTGCTCGAGCTCTGCCTCGCCCTCCAAGTTCGCCACCGCGACGTGGCCGCCGAGGTGGTTGACACCGTAGAACGGTACACCCCACGCCGCCGCGTACGCCTTCGCGGCGCTGGCGCCGACCAGCAGCGCGCCGGCGAGTCCGGGTCCAACCGTCGCCGCCACCGCGTCCGGCTTTTCGATCCCGGCCTGCTCAAGCGCCGCCGCCATCACCTGCGGCATCGCCTCGAGGTGGGCACGGGAGGCAATTTCGGGCACGACGCCGCCGTAGCGCGCGTGCTGCTCCATGGACGAGGCGACCTGGTCGGCGAGGATCTCCACCTCACCGCCGCCGCCAAGGCGCACGATACCCACCCCTGTCTCGTCGCAGGAGGATTCAATACCCAGAATGATCATTCAGTTCTACCCCTTCGGCTGTGACGCTCGCGCTGCATGGAGTACGCATCTGCGCCGGACGGCTGATAGTAGCCCTTGCGCGTGCCGACCACGAAAAACCCGTAGCTTTCGTAGAGCCGGATAGCCGGCGCGTTGTCGGTGCGCACCTCCAAAAACACCGGCCCGTCCAAAAGGTCCGCAGTGTGCATCAGCTGGTCCATGAGCGCTCTGCCGATGCCGCGGCCCTGGAAATTACGCGCAACGCCGATGGTGTGCACCTCGAACTCCGGGTCGGTTTTCGGTCCCAGCATTGCCAGTCCCGCGTAGCCGACGAGGTGCTTGTCGTCGAAAGCGCCGACGTAGAAGGTGTGCGGCGCGGCAATCTCGTGCGCGATCGCCTCCTGCGACCAAGGGCCTTCGCCGGCAAAAAGTTGGGATTCGATTGCGGCGGCCGACGGTGCGTCGGCAAGCACCAGCTCCCTGAACATCATTTCGGCGGAGTGGCGTCCGGGCGGCGCAAGTAGAGCGGCACTAGCGGGGCGGGCGCCGCGTCGAAGTCTGCCGCCTTGACCAGGCCCTCAGCGCGCGGCGCGACGTAGGTGACCTCACCAGCTTGCACCGTGAGTTTGTCTCGCAGCGGCTCAGGCACGCTGAGCACGTCGACCTTGTGAACGGGCACCGCGCCCGGCGCGCACACGTCCGGGCCGGCGACGCGCTCCCCGCCGACGTAGTGAGCCCAGTACACTTCGCGGCGGCGCGCGTCCGTCACCACCAAGGTGTTGCCTTTGCCGGCCAGCTCCGCCACAGCGTCGTGGGTGACCACACCGTGCACGGGGATCCCGAGCGCTTGCGCAAACGCTGATGCGGAAGCCATACCGACCCGCAACCCGGTGAACGGGCCCGGCCCGCACCCCACGACGACCGCGCCCAGATCGCGGTACGCCGCGCCCGCTTCGGCCATGAGGCTCTCCACCGCCGGCACGAGCCGTTCGTTGTGCGCCCGTGTGGTTTCCACCGATTCGGCCAGCACGCGGCCGGAATCTGCGTCTGCCAGACCGACAATGAGATCGGTCGTGGCGGTATCAACGGCCAGAACGAGCATTATTGGCGGATACCCAGTTCCCAGTGGCCGTCAGCGAAGTAGAACGGCATCCCAGCCTGCAGCGGGTAGGTTTCCGCGTGCGGGGTGGTGCAAATATCGATCTGCTTCAGGTCGACCTGGTCGAGGGCGACCGGAGCGTCGACGTCCGGCGGGAGCAGCACCACGTAGCCGCTGTCGCCCTCGAGGTCCGGGCTCTCCGCCAGGGCGAAGGCCTCGAGCTTGGCGTCGATGAGCTCCTGCGGCTCGTTCGGGCAGAGGAAGGTGTAACCCGCGTACTCGTTCGCGTCGTACACCAGTTCCGGGCTGACCAGCTGCGCCACGACAGCGCCGCCGCTTGGCTGCACGTCACGCAGTGTGGTGGACAGCGAGTTTGTCGGCGCGACGACGGTCTGGCCGGGAGCGGCTGCGGGGCGCGACAGCGGGATCGCGATGAGACCGACGAGGGCGACAATCCACGCCACGGCAGCGAGGATGACCCAGGTGCGCTGGGTGTTGGAGAGTTTCAGCATGGTGCCAAGCCTACAACCCGCCGCCACGTGCGGCGCACCAGGTAATAATGCGCCCCTCCGAACTCGGGTCCTCGCGCACCATTGATTCCCGGTCGATAGTGACCAGCAGATATTCCGCCGCGATCTGCTCCACCAGCCCCCCGCCCCATTCAGCGACCACCACTGCTGATTCGAGTTCGGTGTCCAGGTCAAGCGCGTCGAGCTCTCCCAGGGGATCGCCGGACGACCCCTCGCCCAGCAGCCGGTACGCGTCCACATGGATGAGCGCTGGGCCGCCGTCGAGGGAGCGGTGCTCCCGCGCAATCACGAACGTCGGGCTAGTCACCCTGCCCTTGACCCCCATGCCGTCTGCGATGCCTTGGGTAAGCGTCGTCTTGCCCGCGCCGAGAGGGCCGTCGAGGATCACCACGTCGCCAGCCTCAAGCGCGGCGCCCAGCTCGCGGCCGAGCTCTCTGGTTTCCGCCGCCTGCTCGCACACGCGCCTGCCTTGTTCAGGAAACGCCGTTTTCATCGCTACTCCTGTACTGCCGCTGGGTGCGCCCCTTCGGCGCACAGACGATTTCGTAGTTGATGGTGCCGACTCGCTCAGCCAGCTCGGTGGCGGACATGCCGCCTTCGCCGAAGAGCACTGCCTCGTCGCCGCTGTGCACACCCGCCTCGTTCTGCCCGAGCCAGATCACCAGCTGATCCATGCACACGCGTCCGACGACCGGGTAGCGCACCCCACCGACCGCGACCTCCAGGTGCGGCTGCCACGCGCGGCTTACCCCGTCGGCGTAGCCGGCAGCGACGACCGCGGTGTAGCCGTCTTCGGGCGCGCGCCACGTCAACCCGTAGCTGACCGGATCGTCAGCGCTGACCGGCTTGACGGCGAGGATGCTCGCCACCCACGACATGGCCTCGCGCAGCCCGTGGTCGTCGCCGGGGACCGGTTCTAGCCCGTAAAGGCTCAAGCCGGGTCGGACCTGCTGAAAGTGGAGGTCGGGGCGCGTCCACACCGCCGCCGAGTTAGCGAGGTGGTTGCAAACCGGGTTCAGCCCCGCGGCGACGGCGCGCTCAAGGGCGCGGGTGAAGCGCTCGCATTGGAGGGAGGTGTAGGGCTCCGCGGGCGCGTCCGCGAAGGCGAGGTGGCTCATGAGTCCCTTCACCGCAATGCGGCCGTCGCGCTCTGCGGCGGCGGCGAGGGCGAAGACGACGTCCCACTGCGACTCGTCGAACCCGGAGCGGTGCATGCCGGTGTCCACTTTGAGGTAGGTGGTGGGGGTAAACGGGGCGTCGATAAGCATCTGCAAATGCTCTCTCGTCGGGGCGACCAGCTCGATGTCCTCGGGCAACTCCTGGCCCGGGTCCCACAGCCAAGAAATGACCGGCAGATCCGTCACTGCCCGCACTGCGCGCGCCTCAGCGAGGGTGGTCACCCCGAACGCGTCCGCCCCGTTCGCTGCCATCACCGGCACCGCGCGTTCGACGCCGTGGTTGTACGCATCTGCTTTGACCACGCACACGAGCCGAGCCTGCCCCACCTGCCGCTTCAACACACGGGTGTTGTGGGCGATAGCATCCAAATCGATGCGGGCGGTCAAACTCATGGGCCTACGTTACAGCAGGTGCACCGCGCCCAGCACGATCAGCAAGGCCGACACCGCCCACGTCGCCGCCAGCGAAACCGTCGACGGGTGCCGCCGGGCCCACTCGAGCGTGCGGCCCGCAGCGGAATCAGGCACCGCTCTCACCCACGCCACCAGCAGAGCGCACAGCGTTGGCAGCGACAGCGCGATCGTGGCGTACAGCGGAATGGTTCCGTAGCGGGTGGCGGCATCGACCCCGGCGGTGGACAGCAGAGCGAGGCCGCCGTAAAACGGCACCGAGGTCGCCGACTGGATCACGCCGAGGGCAAAACCCGTAAAGACTGTGGTCGCGGAGGGGGTTTTGAGCGGAGCCATGATTTTGTTCACGAGCGCGCTGTTGTCGCCGCCGCACAGCGCGAGAAGGGCCGTGGCGACGCCCGTGGCTATCAGCACGATGCCGAACACAGGCCCGTCCACGAACCGTTGGACCGCCGGACCGAGGCCGTCGAACACCGCGAGCATCACAAGCGCGAGTCCAGCGACGCCGAGCCAGTCTCCGGCAACCAGCAGCGCAGTGATCGCGCCGTAGCCGCCTTTGCCCCGGGGGGCGACGATGCCGACGGCAACGATCACCGCAATGAGCAGCAGGTTGATCGAGTCAATGAACGCAAGTGAGAGTGCCCCAAGCACCCCAGCCACCCTAGCGCAAACAAACCCGTGGCCACACACCGAATCAAGTAGAGTTGGCTGTGTGTCTGCGAATTTGAAGCAACTTTCTGACTTGTCGAAGCGCGGCCCCTACCGTGTGCTCGAGGGCGACCTCGGTTACACCGGTCTGCCGGGCAAGGTGTACGCGCCGGCCGAGGGCAAAGACCTTCCTGGCGTGGCGTTCGGCCACGACTGGCGCCGGGGCATCGGCGCCTACACCGAGACGCTCCGCCACTTGGCCAGCTGGGGCATCGTTGTTGCCGCGCCGGACACCGAGACCGGATTGAACCCGGACCACCGCGGCTTCGCGGCTGATCTCGAGACGGCGCTGCAGGTGCTTGGCGCCGTGCGGATGGGCAACGGCAACATCACCGTCTCCCCCGGCAAGCTCGGTGTGGCCGGCCACGGCATGGGCGGTGGGGCCGCGGTGCTGACCGCCGTCGACAACGCCAAGGTGAAGGCGGTTGCCCCGCTCTTCCCCGCGAACGTGGCTCCCTCCGCGGTTGAGGCGGCGCGCAACATCTTTATCCCCGGCATGATCGTGGGCTCGGGCGAAGATTCCAACTCCCTGTTCAACTCGGGAAACCCGGCGAAGCTGGCCTACAACTGGGCCGGGGACGTGTCCTACCGCGCCGTGAAGAAGGGGGCGCAGCAGGATTTCTCTGAGGACGGCATCGGGTGGCGCGTGCTTGGCATCGGCGCTTCCAACCGCGGTGTGCAGGCCACCACACGTGGCCTGCTCACCGGCTTCCTGCTGCACCAGCTCGCCGGCGAAAAGAAGTACGCCGCGTTCTCTGATCCGGAGGCCTCCGGCAAGAACATCGACTCCCTGACGGGCGATGCCCTCGCAGAGGCAGCCGGCCTCACCCGCGACGACGCGAAGTTTTCCCTTTTCTAGCGCGCCGCCTTAGCGGGGCGTTTCCCACGGTGGACTCCCCGGCCCCTCGCGCCGCAGCACGGACTGCACTTGACCCTGGGCCGCCTGGTTGCGGTCGCGGCGGCGCGGCATGCCGTACTCACCTCGCGGGATAGGCATCGGAGGCCGCTGCGGGTGCAGCTCGCGTGAAACCGCGTACTGCTGGGCTGTCACCTCCATCTTCTTCTGCGTGTCGCGCAGGATCGCCTCGAAATCCTCCAGCCGCTTCGCGGTGCGCCGCTGGTAGCGCTCGGCGAACTCCATAAAATCCATTACCAATCCCCCAGTTTCTTACTCCCCCAGGCCGCGCTTGGTTCCGGCGCGGCAGGCTGCGGTCCGCTCGGACCATTGGATGTGGAGCTCGGTGTCGCAATTGAGCTTCCCCCGGTGCCGCTGCTCTGCGCTGCGGGCACCGTATGCATCATGGCAGATTTTTCCTTGGGCGGCACGGGCTCAGGAACTTTATCTAGCTCAGGAGGGGGTGCGGCGACATTGTCGCACTCCTTTTCCTCAGGAGTGGGTGCGGGTGCGGGTGAAGGCACGGGGTCGCCACCACCGGTCGATGTGCAGCACTCGCAGGCGCAGTGCGCTTGGGCGGCCTCATAGAGCGAGTACGCGAGGAATCCGACCCCGCCGAGCACCGCAACCGCGCCCAGGCGGCCGAGTGGCGTGCCAATCAGCCGGGCGGGGTCGGATTCGCCCGCAGCTGACGGCAGAGTCATGGTTTCGGCAACGGTGCAGGTGACCGTTTCCAGCCCAGCGTTCTGCTCGCCGGGCACCTCGTAGTCGAACTCGACCTTCGGCTGCTTCGGCTGCTGCGGCTGAGCCGAATCGGAGGCTGCGGTCGCGGGCGAGCTCTCAGCTGTGCGGCAACGCCGCGCTGTCGGTGTTGCGCCGGGCTGCTGCCGCGCGGCGGGAGGACGGTCACCAGCCCTCACCCCGTCCAACACTGGCGATGCAGAACCAGCCGCGGAAGGTGCGGCCGGGGCTGGAGCTGGTGCCGCAGCGGTTGGCGGCGCAGACGCCGGAGTGGTGGGCACTGCACCGGCCGAGGCAGTCGAGGAGGAAGCGGTGGCACCGACCGGCTTCACGTCTTCCGGCGTGTGGCTTACCGCCGTTGTTTCTGCAGCTGCCGTCCCCGGCGCGGCTGGATTGCCAGCTGGAGCGGTACCCACCCCGCCTGGTTTACGTTTGGGAGCATCGTCTGCGCAGGCGCAATCGCATTCGTAATTGACGGGTGCCGCCGGCTGCTCGTCGGCTGCGTCATCAATGTTGTCGGCGATCTCTTCGAGGCACTGCTCGACCGCATCGTTGTGGTCGGAAACCGCCGCGCGGGCGGCGTGCAACGCCTTGATGACCAACTCTGCGGCCATGGAGCCGAGCTTTGGAAACGGGAACGCTCCCACAAGTTGCAGGAGGCGTTTGGCGGTGTCGAGGAAGAGTTCAACGGCCTTCGCCGCCGCTGCGCGGATTGTTTCAATGCACGCGCAGCATTGGTCGATGCGGTCCGCCACGCGCTTGCGCTTCTGGAAGTGCCGCTCTTCCTTCTTCGCGTCGAGGCGTTCGCGCAAGCTGATACCTTCACGGTCGAACCACGACCTAGATGACTCAGCCTGCGGCAAGTACCCCGGCCGGGCGTTCACAGCGCGGCGCGCGCCGTTGATTCCCCGCGCTACTGCGCGGAAAGCGTCCAAGTTCAACCCAGTCGAGCGGGCCAGCAGCGTGCGGATGTCGCCGGCGAGAGATCGAGCCTGCGAACGCTGCGCCGGGGTAACTCCCGGTGTGGCGTCCATCAACGATAACGTCGCGTGCACCTGAGCGTTGATCGTGAGCGTCCACGGGTCTTGGGATGCGCTGTTGATTGTGGTGGTGACCATCTACCAGTTCACCCCGTTCAACGATGCCGAGGCAGCGTCGTCGTGATCGGTCACATCGTCGACCAGGGACAGGATGCTCTCCCAGTTCGCCGACCGGGTCGAAAGGTACGCAAGCGAGGTGTCGTGCAATCTGTCTAGCGCCCCGACGATGCGGGTGCCTTGGGCGCTGAACCCCGCCCCGAAATCGGTGGTTGCCACCTCTACACGCTCGTGTTGCAGCCGGCTAACCTCGTCCTCGTACGACGCTATGGCCGCGCCGTAGAGCGTGCGCAGCTCATCTGTGTCGAGCTGCGGGCCTTGTTGTGCTTCCAAAGCCTTCCCCCTTCTTAAAACCCGGCCGCGTACGCAGCCGGGTGCGAAACAGTTGCCACGTATTCAGACTCCGCTTTTGCGGTGCCGGTTCCATGGCGGGGGAAAATCTTGGCGGAGGCGCTGACTCTAACTGGCTACACCGCAGCGACAACCGCAGCGAGGCGGCCTGCAACCTTGCGCGCCTGCTCCTCGTTCGCCGCTTCGACCATGACGCGGAACAGCGGCTCGGTGCCGGAGGGCCGCAGCAGCACACGGCCGGATTCCCCGAGCTCGGTCTCGGCGTCGCTGATCGCGCTCTGCACCTCGGCAGCGTCCATGATCTTCGACTTGTCGGACACCGGGACGTTGATCAGCACCTGCGGCAGCACCTGCATGACTGTCGCCAGCTCTTTGAGCGAAGCGCCGGTCTCCTTCATCCGCGCCATCAGCGACAGACCGGTCAGCGTTCCGTCGCCGGTGGTGGCGTGCGCCGGGATGACGACGTGGCCCGACTGCTCGCCGCCCAGCGAGTAGTCGCCGCGGCCGAGCTCCTCGAGCACGTACCGGTCTCCTACTGCGGTCTCCTTGAGCTCGATGCCTCGCTCGCGCATCGCAATCTTCAGCCCCAGGTTGCTCATCACGGTCGCTACCAGGGTGTTGTCGTACAGCGCGTTGCGCTCCTGCATGCCGGTGGCCAGAATCGCCATGATCTGGTCGCCGTCGACGATGTTGCCCTCGGCATCGACGGCCAAACAGCGGTCCGCGTCGCCGTCGTGCGCCAGCCCGATGTCCGCGCCGTGCTCTACCACCGCCGCCTGGATCTGTTCCATGTGGGTGGAACCCGAGCCGTCGTTGATGTTGAACGCGTTGGGTTTGTCGAAGATGGTGACGACCTCTGCGCCGGCGGCCGCGTACGCCTTTGGCGCGACCTCGAACGCCGCACCGTTAGCGCAGTCCACGACGACTTTGATCCCGTTCAGATCCGCCGGCACAGCCTCCTTCAGGTGTGCGAGGTAGCGCTCTTGGGCGTCGGGCGCCTCCTCGATAATGCGGCCGATACCGGTGCCGGTCGGACCAGTGTCGTCCAGCTGGGCGATAGCTGTCTCGATCTCGTCTTCGATCTCGTCGGGAAGCTTCTTGCCTCCGGCGGAGAAGAACTTGATGCCGTTGTCCGGCATCGGGTTGTGCGACGCGGAGATCATCACGCCGATGTCGGCGCCGTAATCGTCCGTGAGGAACGCAAGCCCGGGCGTTGGTATGACGCCGACACGCAAGACATCGACGCCCTTCGACGCCATGCCAGCAGCCATCGCAGCAGCCAGCATCTCGCCGGAGACGCGCGGATCTCGGCCGATCAGCGCGGTCGGCCGGCGGCTGCCGGAGGGCCGGTCCTTGGTCAGCACGGTTGCCGCAGCGGCACCGAGCTTCATGGCTAGGGGCGCGGTCAAGGCCTCGTTGGCCAAGCCGCGAACGCCGTCAGTTCCAAAAAGTCGAGTCATAAATTCCATTATGCACCCGCCGGAAACGGCCGCTTTACCCGCCGGTGGATTATTTGAAAACAAAAATGCCGCCACTTCAACCGGAGTGGCGGCATTCGTTGCGCGTGCGGCCGCAGCGCAGAACGCAAGCGGTTTAACGCTTGGAGTACTGCGGTGCGCGACGTGCCTTGTGCAGACCAGCCTTCTTGCGCTCCACTGCACGGGCGTCACGGGTGAGCAGGCCAGCCTTCTTCAGGGTCGGGCGCTCAGCCGGGTTGTAGACGTTGAGTGCGCGGGCGATGGCGAGGCGCAGTGCACCGGCCTGGCCGGTCGGGCCGCCACCGGAGATGTTGGCCTTGATGTTGAACTGGCCCTCGCGCTCGAGCAGGGTCAGCGGCTGCAGGATGTCCTGCTGGTGCAGCTTGTTCGGGAAGTAGTCCTCGAACGCGCGGCCGTTGACGGTGATGACACCCTCGCCCTCGGTGACGGTCACGCGGGCGATAGCGCGCTTGCGGCGGCCGACGGTCTGGATCGGGCCCTCGTGCAGCTGCACCGGCTCAACCGCGTCGCCTTCAGCCTCGTCGACCTCGGGAGCGATCGCGTCACCGATGGTGTAGTTGAACTCCTCGGTCGCGGCCGTCGCGGCATCGATGTCGATGTCCTCAGCGGTGTAGGCGTCCTCTGCGTAGTTGTTCGGCTCGGTCATTACTGTGCCACCTGCTTAAACTCGTAGGTTTCCGGCTTCTGGGCGGCGTACGGGTGCTCGTCGCCGACGAAGACGTGAAGCTTCTTGATGGACTCGCGGGAAAGCTTGTTGTGCGGCATCATGCCCTTCACAGCTTCCTCGATCACGCGATCCGGACGCTCGTCCAGCGCGCGGCCCAGGGTCATGGACTTCAGACCACCCGGGTAACCGGAGTGGCGGTAGCGCATCTCACGCTCGCGCTTGTTGGAGGAGATGTGGACCTTGTCGGCGTTGATCACGATGACGTGGTCGCCGGTGTCGACGTTCGGTGCGAACTGCGGCTTGTGCTTACCGCGCAGGATGTCTGCGACGGTGGAAGCAAGCTTGCCCAGCACCACGTCGGTTGCGTCGACGACATACCACTTACGGGTGATGTCACCGCTCTTCGGGTGGTAAGTAGACATGCATGACTCCTTTAAAGTCTGTCTAGATGGCTGCCGGCCAGAATCGGTGCGCAGTCTGTCCCGCCGGCGGCCGGTGGAGACCCGGCGGAAGACATGCGAAACGCACAGGTGTTACACCCTACGGCAGGCTCACACAGGAAACAAAACCCGCCCGCGCCGCTCTGTTTCAAGCGGCGCGGGCGGGCATCGCGCTGTTACTCCCCCATTTGCTGTTCGGCGCGCCGGGGCTTACCCCCAGCTGTTCGCGGCCGCGGTGTTGACGGCCATCATCTGGTTGTTGCCCTCGTCCACAGTGGCGGCGATCTGGTTCAGGATGCGGTTGAGGTCTTCCGCCGCCTGGTCCCACTTTGCCTGGTGGGCGCGATAGCTCGCCGCGGCCTCGCCCTCCCAGGTGTCGGTCATCGGCTTGATCATGTCTTTGAGGTCGAGCAACTGGCCGTTGATGCGGGTTGCGGAGGAGCGGATGTCTTGGGCGGTGTTAGAAATCTGGGCGAAGTTGTACTTGATCTGCATGGGTTCTTCCTTGAAAGTGTGTCGTCGTGGGCGGCGTCGGCGCTACAGCGCGAGACCCGGGGTAGCGGCCAAGCGGTCGATGTTTTCGGTGGTGGTCACATCGGTGTTCTCGTAGTGCTTCGCGTTGTCCCGGATGTTGCCGGAAATGTCGGACAGCGCCTCCGTTAACCGGCGCTGGGCGTCGTCGTAGCGGACCATTAGCTGGTCAAAGCTCTGCTGGGCGCGGCCCTCCCAGGAGCTGCGCACGGATTGTGCAACTTCCTGGATGCGGTCGATTTCGCGGTTGACGTCGGCGTTGACTGCGTCCGCGCGGTCCGCGGTCGAGCGCATCACGTCGGCTTCGGTCTTGAATTGGCTCATGGTGTTTCCCCCTCGAGGTGTCAGGTAAGAACAGCCGATAGCGGTGAACTGTTCACATAGTTGGACTCACAAAACACGCTTCCGGTTCCATCGGTTCTCAAGAAATTTTCGGCTCCGGGGAAAACTCCGCCGACTCCATCGCCATCCGGCAAGTGGCCGACTGCACCTTTGTCGGCGCAGTGCGCGTGTGGCAGGCGATAAAGATCTGGTGGTTGCCCTCCGGCCAGGTCTTCCAGAGCACCTCGGAGCCGTCGCCGGGCATTTCGCGGTAGGTCAGCACCTGCCCGTCGGCGCGCACCAACTCGGTTTCATCGTCCGCGTCAATTTCTGCGAGCACCTGATCCGCCATCGCCTGGGCGGGCAGGTTGTAGAGCTCCTCCACAGCTATGTGCAGCCGAAAATCGGGGTCAAGCCCGGTCGCGCGCCAGTTCCCGCCGACGTCGCCGGCAGTGAACCCGTGCGGCAGCTCCACGCGCACCCCGGCTTCCTCCAAGAACACGGTTTCCGGTTCAGGGGGCAGTTGCTTATCGACGCCCCCTTCATCCCCCTTCTCCACAACCTCAGTCGCAGTCTCCTCCGGTTCCTCGATCTCCATGGGTCCCTCGGGCTCCGCGGCAGCCATGAACCAGCGAGCCAGGATCACCGTCGCGCTCGCGACCAGCGCCACCACGACCGCTACCGCAGCAGCAACCACCACCGTCGAGCGCTGCGGCTCCTCCCACTCCTCGACGCCCTCTTCTTCGTCCGCCGGCACCTTCGGGTCGTCGTCGGGGACTTCCGGCAGCTCCGCGGTAGTGAGCGCGATGTCGTACTCCCCCAGCGCCGCTTCAATGCGCTCGAGGCGGCTTCGAGACGCGCTGACGTGCACGTGCGCACCCTCGGGATGCGGCCCGAAGACGTTCCGCACAAACACCGCGATCTCGTGCTCCGAGGGCGCGTCGAAGCGGTGGAGGTTCGCGGCTCCCGTGAACACGGTCGAGGTATCCGTCACCGTGATCCGGAGCTGGGGTGGTGCCTCGGCGCTCACAGGCTTCCGCCTTCCTCGTACGGCGCGGCGACTTGGACTGCGCCGACAGTTTCGCCGCGCTGCACCAGGGTTGCGCGCCCCGGCGCCAGGGGTTTGGGCCTAACCCCGAAGACGCTGCCTTCGTCCCGGTTGCCGTCCATTACCAAAACGTCTGGGTAGATGTCGGTCAGCGCGCCCAAGAACCCGCCGTAGAGTGCCCTTGATATGCCGCTGAGCTTCCGGGCGCAGACGATGTGGAGACCAATGTCGCGGGCGTGCGGGACGAGCTCGGCGACGTCGCGGAGCACAGCGTCGTTGACCAGGTCCATGTCGTCGATGACGAGGTAGATTTCGGGGCCCTGCCACCAGCTGCGCTGGGCCAGTTCCTGCGGGGAGATGCCGGCGCCGGGAAGGCGCGCGCTGAGTGTGTGAACGAGCGCCTTCACCGCATCTTCGATGGATGTCGGCGACGCGCCGTAGGCTGCGACCATCGTGTCGTCCGCGCGCCCGAGGTGGGCGCGGCGCGGGTCGAGGATGACCATGCGCGCGGCCTCGCGCGGCATGGCCTGGATAGCGGTGACCGCGGCGGCGATGAAGGTGGACTTGCCGCAGCCGCTTGCGCCGGTGGCGACGACGTGGCCGGAGGTGCTCCACAGCGGCTCAAGGCGGGGTCCGCCGACGCCTAACGGGATTGAGGGGGTGGTGGCGGCGTCGATAAGCAACTGCACTGGTGCGTGCGCCGGCAGGACCTTCAGCGCTGGCACCCGCACCTGCCCCGCGGTGACCTGCGAAATGTGGGCGAAATCCTCGGCGACCGTGCGCGCGACCAGCATGACTTTGCCTTCCGGTGTGAGCCCGATGCCCGGCCTGGCGGGCAACGTGGTTTGCGCTTGGCGGTCGATCATCGAATCCATCGCTTCGGTGAGTTTAAGCTCCCACCGCGTGGCGATCAGATCGCGGACGTTGCTGCGCACCGCGGACCAGCGCTGCGTGGTGATCACCAGATGCACGCCGGCCGCAGGACCTTCGGACGCGATTCGGGTGAGCGGGTCGCGCAAGTCTTCCAGTTTGGAGTCAGCTGCGAGCAGCGCGTGCCAGCCGTCGATGAGCAGTAGCGTGTGGCGCGCGTGACCGGGATCGGGGTTGTCCAGCACGGCGGTGATTTCATCCACCACGCGCCGCACCTTCTCCTCGTCGCCCCTTGCCGCGGTGCCGGCCACGTGCGGCAGAACCTCGATCTGGTCGAGCCCACCGGCGCCAGCGTCGATGGCGTAGATCGCGACCTGGTCGGTGGTGTGCGTGAGCGCCACGGAGGCGGCGAGCGTGAGGAGCAACTCCGACTTGCCGGTCTGCGGCGCGCCGGCGATCGCGGCGTGGCCGCCGGAAGCTGCGAGATCGAGCAGCAGCATGTCTTGGCGCTGGTGGTAGGGCTCATCTACCAACCCCATTGGCACGCGCAGGAACCCGAAGTCCCCGTCGCCGGGGCGCACACTAGACAGCGCCAGCTGCTCGGGCAGGGGCGGCAGCCACACCTGGTGCGCGCGCATTCCGGCGAACGCGGCGAGCGCCCGGGTGCGCTCCACCACGGCGTCCACCACCGTGGTGGAGGTGTCGGTCTCAATAACCTCGGTCACCGCCCGCGCGGCGTCGAGGGCTTCCTCAGCCTCATCCCAACCGGTGAACTCGTGCACGAACACCGGGTTCGCGCCGGCGCGCCCGGCCACCTTGCGCCGCACCGGACCCGAGACGTAGACCGCGCGGAACCTGGTGAGCCCGTCGGCGCCCGCCTTGAGGTAGCCGGAGCCGGGCTCGCCCGGCAGCTCGTAGGCGTCCGGCACACCGAGCACCTGGCGCGATTCCGCCGCCGAAAAGGTCTTGAGGCCGATGCGGTATGACAAGTGCGAATCCAGGCCGCGGAGTTTGCCCTCCTCCAGCCGCTGCGACGCGAGCAGCAGGTGGACACCCAGCGACCGGCCCAGCCGGCCGATCGCCACGAAAAGGTCGGCGAAGTGCGGGTGCTGCGTGAGAAGCTCAGAAAACTCGTCGACCACCACGAACAGCGCGGGCAGCGGGTCGAGCGGCGCGCCGGCAAGGCGGGCGTGGGTGTAGTCGGTGATGTTGGCGAAGTTGCCCGCCTTGCGCAGCAGCTCCTGCCTGCGGTGCATCTCCCCCGACAACGCGTCGTACATCCGCTCCACCAGCACCGCTTCGTCCTCCAGGTTCGTGATCACCGCCGACGTGTGCGGCAGCCCCTCGCAGCCGAGGAAGGTTGCGCCGCCTTTGAAGTCGACGAGGACAAGGTTCAGCTCGTCCGGCGAGTGGGTGGCGGCCAGGGCGACGACCAGCGAGCGAAGCAATTCCGACTTACCCGAGCCCGTCGCGCCGATGCAGAGGCCGTGCGGGCCGGAACCGCCGTGAGCGGCCTCCTTCAAATCGATGAACACCGCTTGGCCGTCCGGTGTCGTGCCGATCGGCACGGTGAGCCGTTGGCGCGTGCCCTCGCGGCCCGGCCACATCGCCGCCACGTCAGCCGCGTCGACGCGGGCGTGGCCGCCGGTTGCCTCCAGGCGGTCCAGGCCGAGCATGGCAAGCACGTCGGCGCCGGCCTCACCGCTTGCGGCGTCGGGGCGGCGGTAGAAGGCGAGCCGCCGGGCCACGAGGAGGGCCTCGGCGCCGGTGAAGGCGTCGACGTCGCCGAGTAATTCCGGACCGCGCGCGGTCAACACAGTCACCGAGTCGTCGCAGACGAGGTGAAGCGCGTCCTCGTCGACGAAGAAGTCGGGGTCGGGGTGCACCGTGATAGTGCAGTCGGCGGTGGCGAGTGGGGGGTTGAAGGTGGCGTCGACAAGCATCAAGCTCCACTGCGCCTCCTGCGGCGTCCGTGCGTGCGGCAGCCACTTTGTCCAATTGAAGCCCGAGGATGCGGCGTCGATGCCGACGAGCTCCGGGCCGTGGAAAAACGCCAGTTGGCAAACGATGGAACGCGCCACGTCGTGGGCCCGCGGGCCGGCCAAGGTGACAGAGCGGAACGCAGCGAGCTGGACCACGATCGGCATGCCGTGCACCGCGCTGACCGCGGCGACGGTGCGGCGCAGACTGACCGCGCACACCGGGTCGAGGTCCTCCGTCGAGCCGGGGTCATCCACCTCGACCGGCGTGTGCAAGGCGGTGGCTCCCGTGCCGACGCGCACCTGCAGCGCCTGCGCCGACTGCGCACCGCGCTCCCACACCCGCTGAGTGGAGACTGCCATCGCTAGCTCGGCCGGCTTCGGGTGCAGGTAGTTGAAATGCGCCCGCTGCATGTCCGCGCCTGCGCGGGCGCGTTTCGCCAACGCGTCGAGGTGCCGCAGGTAGACCCGGCGGGTCTCGTCGATGTCGCTCTTGCCCTCGCCCGGGTTGAACAGGCCAATCAGCCCGATCAGCATCATGAGCGGGAAGATCAGCATCATCGGGCTCATCTGGCGGCCAGAGGCCACCATCAGCGCCATCACCGCGCCGACCGCGGCGACCATGATGACGGGAATGAGCACCCTGATCAGCGCGATGGGCTGATCTTTCTGCACTCCCGGCACCGCTTCGGCGCGAAGCGAGCCGGTTGGCAGCGGCGGCGCGCCGTCTTCCGGCGCGACGTGAATCGGAGCGATGACCGGGTTGTGGTCGAGGCCGAGCATGCGTGAAGTTCCCCCTGTACTCCCGCGGACGCCGGTTCCCCCTCTTTTGGATCCGGACCCCCAATCCGCGATGCAGGCAAAGTATAGGGCTGTCTTCAAGCTCCTGCAGGACGCGGCTGATTCGCCCACCGGTGGACGGGCTTAGGCTCCTACGGCATACTTGAGCCCGTCCACGCGCGGGCAAACGGGGGTTCCGCGCTTTTCACATGGGGGAAATCATGGTTGCCTCGTCAACCCATCACGTTGTCCGTGTCACCGTTCGCATCAGCGCGGCTGACGTCCACCGCGACATCGACGTCACGCTGCCGACATCGTCCGCGCTCGCCGAAGTGTTGCCCGAACTCGCGCGCATCATCGACATTCCGCACATCCCGCGCCCGTGGCAGGCGGCCACCGCCGCAGGGGCGCCGCTGGACATGTACGCTCCGCTGCACAAGCTTCGGCTTGTCGACGGCTCCATCATCTCGCTGACCCCCGCCGAGCCGCCCTCGCCGCCGGTGGTCCGCGACGCCACAGAATCACTCACCGCCGCCGCTGCCGCCGCGCACGACGCCCGCGGCCTCGACACCGCGGCGGGCATCGCGGGCTGCGCCGGCATCGCGCTCGTCCTCATCCCGCACGCAGGTCTCGCCGCCGCGCTCGCGGCCGCGGCGTTGGCGCTGGCGCTGCTTGCACGGCTGCGCAGCTCGCAGCCGCTCTTCTTCCCCGTTCCGCCGTTGTGCGCGGCGGCTGCCGGCGCGTGGGTCGCAGGGCCGCGCGCCGAGTGGGTATCCGGCACCGACCCCGCCGTTGGCGCGGCCGCGGCCGCCATCACCTGCGCCGCCGCAGCCGCCGCTGGGTCCGCGGCGCGTCTTTCGGGCCCCGCCGCAACCACGTTCCACCTCGCGACCAGCACCATTGCCGCCATCGGCGCGCTGGGCGCGTGGTTGCCCGCCTCCCTCGCCCCGGCGGCCATGACAGTGCTAGCCAGCGTCACCGCTGTGACGGCAACTCCAGGCTTGGCCAGCCGCGCCGCGGGGTTGAAGATCCCCCGGATCCCCACCGCTGGCGAGGAGCTGACGCATTCCGACGGTTACCAGCTCGACGTGGACGCGCGCAGCGCGAGCGCAGTGGCGGTCGCCGACGCACTCTCCGCCGCGGCGGCCGCGTGTGCGGCTCCGGCTCTTGCGTGGGCCTCTCTTACCGGCGGCACCTGGCCGATCGCGCTGTGCCTGGCTACCGCCGGCGCCCTTGGGCTGCACGCCCTGCGCCACCACTACCCGGTTTCGCGCGCCGCGCTGACTATCGCGGCGCTCGCGGCGCTGGCCGGGGTGGTCGTTGCCACCGCCGGCGGGGGCACCGCTGAAACGGTGCTCGCCGCTGCCGTGGCCGCCGCCGTTGCTACCGCGCCCCTGTGGGCACCCCACCTGCCCGAGCTGGAGCCAACCACGGTGGCCTGGTTTGAACGCGCCGAAGCCGCCGCCATCATCGCGCTCATCCCGGTTGCCGTGCAGATGACCGGGCTGTTCGCGCTCATCCGGGGGCTGTAATGAAACGCACCATCGCCACCGCCCTCGCCCTGGCGGCAACAGCGACCGCGTTCATCCCCGCCGCCCGCGCCCAGGACTACGCCTGCGCCGCACCTGCGCACGCGCCGTTTGCCGGCGCCCCAGATCTTCAACCGCTGCGCCAGTTCGCCACCGGCGCCGGTGTCGCCGTGGCCGTCATCGACACCGGGGTAGCACCTTCACCCGAACTGCCGCACCTGCGCGCCGGGCAAGATTTTGTGGATCCCGCTTCCCCCGACCCGCTTTTCGATTGCGACAGCCACGGCACCGTTGTCGCAGGCATCATCGCAGGGCAAACAATCGGGGTGGCGCCCGGCGCGTCCGTGATCTCGATCCGGCAGACCTCTGCCCACTACCGCAGCCGCGACGAGACCGAGTTCGCCGGTTCACTTGCCACGCTCGCCGCAGCAATCCACAACGCGCTTGACCAGGGTGCGCGGGTGATCAACATCTCCGTCGTCTCGTGTCTTCCGCCGGAGGTCGCGCCGCGCGTGGACCTCGCCGTGGTCGAGGAGGCGCTCGCCAGGGCAGAAACACAGGGCGCGGTGGTCATCGCCGCAGCCGGTAACGCCTCCGACACCTGTGGCCAAGGGTTCACCGTGGTGCCGGCCCACTTCCCCACCGTCATCGCGGTCGGCGCCCGCGCCGACGCGCACACGGTGGCAAGCTACTCCATCAGCGCGCCCGGCCCTGAAGTTTCTGCCGACGGGGCGGTACCACTAGCCCTCGCCTCCGACGGCAGCGGCTGGGCGGCGGGCACCCGCGGTGCGCGCGGTGAAGTCGCCCCGTACGTGGGAACCAGCTTTGCGGCCCCGCGCGTCGCCGGCGCGGTGGCGCTACTGCTTGAGCGCTACCCCCGTTTAAGTCCCTCCCAGGTCAGGGAGCTGGTCTATGCCGCGGCTGAACCCCGAGGCGGGGCGCTCGACGCGGGCAGGCTAATTAGCCACCTCCCGCCGGACGACGTCCCCGCGTCGGACCCGATCGTGATCTTGCCGGCGGCAGGCGCGGCCTCGAGCGCTCCGGGGAAATGGTGGGTGGCGCTGCCGCTGGCCGCGCTGGTTGCCGCGGCCTCGTTAGTACGCCGCCGTTAGCGCCGACTGCCGGTTCAGCGGCTCACCTTCCGGAAGCAACGAGACGATGCTCCACGCCGCCTCATCGACGCGCTGCACGCCGATGATCTCTAACGTCTTCTCGTCGGGCACTGGGTGGCGCAGCCCGCTTG
The DNA here is from genome assembly GCF_036881695.1 of Corynebacterium sp. Marseille-Q4381. Taxonomy (NCBI): domain Bacteria; kingdom Bacillati; phylum Actinomycetota; class Actinomycetes; order Mycobacteriales; family Corynebacteriaceae; genus Corynebacterium; species Corynebacterium sp. Marseille-Q4381. The sequence goes on from NZ_JBAJNR010000002.1 coordinate 207,357, forward strand.
TCGCGACCACGTGGTAGCCGAAACCGGAATCGATGCCCACGGCTCCTGCGGCGAGCCCGGCGAAGTGGGTGGCCACCGACGACCCGGACAGTTCGACCGCCCCGTCCACAGCCCCACCGTCCGGCGCGTCCTCAGCCAGCGCCGCTGCGCCGCCCTCGGGTCCGGCGCAGATTGCGCGCGCCGCTGGGTCGAGCCACTCGGGTACCCGCGCGGGCAGGCGTAAGACGATTGGCGGATCGAGATCGGGGTAGTTGGCGATTGCCGGGGGATCAACCTCCGTGACCTGGGCTGAAGCACTGGTGAGCAGGTGCGCTTGGGTGGGTGTGATGGGTTGCACGTGGGCGTCAATAAGCAACCATGCTCCCTCGGCTGTTGTGAGCACCGCTGGTGCGGGGTGAGGCAGCGCGTAGGGCGGCAGCTCGCGGACTGCGACGAAGACCTGGGTGGGCGGTGTCCAGCGGGGTGTGGCGGCGTCGATACCCAGCCCGCGCCGCAGAATCCGCCCCTCTGGTGTGGTCGGCGGCGGCAGCAGCGCGCGGCCCTGAGCGGTGACCACCCACTCGCGGTTGTCGGCGGCTGCGAGGACAGCCTCGTTCTCGCCCAGCGGCGGCGGGGCCTCGCCCGCAATCACGCTGACGGTGTCGCCTGAAGTGCACACCGACCAATCCTCGTGGTCGGAGTCGGCCGGCGCGAAGACGTTGGGTGCCGTGGCGATCCCGACGGGGACGCCGCGGCCCATCGCCAGCAGCGCCTCGTCGCCTACTCGGGCAGGCTCCGCTGGCGCACCAGCGACCAGCCGCGCCGAGGTCAGGTTGGTGACTGGGTGCGCGGTGTCGTCGACGCGCACGTACAGTGCCCCGTCGGCTCCGCGCAGAATCGGCGCGCCGCCCGGATCCGGGTTCGGGGCCATCCACGCGAACAGCCCCATCACCCCGGAGATCAGAAGCGCCGCGACGGTGCCGAAGATCATGGCGCGGCGCCGCGAGGCGAGCGGATCGTGGATCATCCGGACGTCGCCGAAGATGAGCCCGTGCTCGACCCGGCGGCGCATAAACTTGTGTCCGGAAACTTGAGTTTTTGTTGTTGGCAGCACGCGCGCCATGTGTCCCCCTCCCCCGAGAATCGGGTTCGAGGATACCGCGCGGGAGCGGCGCGCGCAGGGTACCGCCGCTGCCGCGGGCGTTCTGTCTACCCGCTGGCAGCAGTAGTTCCCGCCGCCTCGAGCTCGAACAGCTCATCCGAGCCGTTCGCGAGGGCGTCTTTGCGCATGTCGGCGAGCTCGGCGCTGGTGAACGCCTCGTTGACAGCGAAGATCGCCACCGTACCCTTGCGGTAGACGGGCGTCATCCCCTTCGACGCCCATAGGCCTAGGTTGGCTTCCTTGTTCGTGCGCTGCCCGTCCCAGAAGGACTGGGGGCTGACCATGTAAAAGCGAATGTTCATTTTCTCCACGGCCTCGTCGGCCGGATTGTCGGCCGAGGCGCGCCCGCGCAGCCCTTCTCCGATGAAATCGGGGTGCCAGAACGTGGTGTCGAAGGCAGCGCCGCGTCCCGCGTTGGGCCAGAGGTAGTGGCGCGATGCGGTGGGCACGCCGCTGAACGCGTAGAGCCAGGAGTGCCCGTCAGACGGGTCGCCGATGGTGAGGCCCTCGTAAGCTTCCGGGCGGCTGGCGAGCCACGTGAATGCGGCAATGTCGTCTTGGCTAACCATGCGCCCGTCGTTGCGGGGGGCGGTGAAGATGTGCTCGTTGGCGCCATCAAGCGATGCCCGAGCGGAGGGAACCGCAACCGCGGTAAGTCCTGCCGCAACTACCACCGATGCTGCGGCGGTCACCCGCACCCCGGTCGGGTTTTCACGGCGCGCGGCGAGCGGGGCGAGGGTGACCAGCCTCACCATGGCGGCGAGCGCGACCGCTGCCGAGGCGACCAGGCACATCACCACGGGGATGATGAGGCGGTGCGGCGTGTTGTAGTGCAGACTGCTGATCTGCCACAAGGCGTCGCCTACCCAGCCGTCGAGCGGTGCGGTCGAGTTCACGGTGGTCAAAAGGCACACCGCGTAAAACAGGCTCGGCCAGATCTGGCCGCGCCAAACGAGCATCACTACTGCCCCGATGAGTCCGAGCCAGAGCAGCGGCATCGGGTCGAAGTCCGGGAAAAACTCCTCCACGTGGCGCGTCAGCAGAAAGAAGGAGGATTCCCACGCGTCGGTGTCGTTGAGCGCCTCTTGCGCCACCCACCCGGAGACCTCGCTCGCCTGCTTCGAGCCTGCGAGCACCTGCGGAAGGTACACGACGGAGGCGCCGACGGCAGGCAGCGCAAGCCAAAGGGTGTCCGACAACCGGCTGCGCTCCGGGCGGACAAGCAGTGACGTGAGCCACGCCAAGGCGACCGCGACCACGACCACGCTCACCGCAGACGGATGCACGCAGAGCAAGCCCAAAAACCCGAGCGCCGCGGCCAACGCTGAAACGTGGTCGCGCGGCACGGTCAGGAACAGCCAGATGACGATGCCGGTCAGCGACATTGCGAACTGGTACGGCCACATGCCGACGTATTCCGCAATCCACAACACATGCGGCACACCAGCAACACCCACGGCGGCAAACGCGGCAGCGATCTGAGCGGTCAGGCCCCGCGAGCGCAAAAACGCTAGCACCAGGCAGGCCATGGTCAGCGGCAGCGCGATCCCCGACAGCACGACCTGGGCGATGTTCAGAGCTGGGATCGGATCCAGCCCGGCGGCCTCGCCAAAGAGGGCGGCGCCGGCGTGGTAGCCCGAAGGGTAGAGCTGCACCGCCTGCGTCTCGATGTTCTGCAGCTCACCCATGCGCGTTGGCGACGCGACGCCCGTATCCATGATGAAGCGCACCGCGTTGGCGTGCCACTGCGAATCCCAACCCTGGACCACGTTGTAGACGCCGTTGGGCGCGCGTTGGAGCCAGTGAAGGCGGTCCGCTGTGCACAACCACGCGCCTGCGGCAACGCCGGCGGCGGGCAGCATCCAAGCCGGGTCGAGGGGGCGGCGCTCACGAGTGCGCGCTATGGCGAAGCGCCACACAGCGGCCGCGCCGAGGGCGAGTGCCAGGCTCACCCCGTACGTCCACAGGTTGAACGGCGCAGAAGTCAAACCCCACATCCACGCGCTCATGCCGATCACGCCAAAGGTGACCGGCAGCGCCGCAGCCGCGGCAGCGGGCGCGCGCATGCCGGACACCAGCGCGATCAGGAACCCGGGCAGCAGGAAGAACGCGATCGCGAACCACAGGGCGGCTGTGCTTGCCATCGTTCCTCCTTTCTCCCGGAAGCATTCTAGCTACAAGCTGCGGCGGTCCCGCGTCACCTCCGCGCGGGCCGCGAGATCTTCGTCTTTGGGGTAGGTCACGCCAGTTAGTGTGAGTCCGCACGCGGGGGCGAGGCGAAGGGTGGGCTCGCGGGCGTCGGCAAGCAATAGCCCCCTCGCCCACTCCGGGTCCTGCTTGCCCTCCCCCACAGTCAGGCACGCGGCCGTAAGCGCGCGCACCATGTTCCAGCAGAACGCGTCGGCGGTGATGTGCGCCAAGTAGAGCTCGGGCTCGCTCTCGCTTGACGCGTCCCCCCACCGAAACGCCTGCACTTCGCGGATGGTGGTGGCGTGCTCGCGAGGTTTGCAAAACGCCGCGAAGTTGTTGAGCCCCACCATGTAGCCGGCAGCTTGCTGCATGCGCTCGATGTCCACGGGCTTTCCCCAAACAGCCGTGTCGCGGGCGCGGGTGGGCAGCGCGCCCGCTGGGTGGGTGGTGACGCGGTAGGTGTACGAGCGGGTCAGTGCGGCGAACCGCGCATCGAACTGCGGGGGCACTTGCCGTACGCCGAAGACACGGACATCGGTTGGGAGCAGTTTTGCTAATCGACGCACCAACCTCCCCGCATCCCCATCAATCGATCGCTGGCGCAACGTCTCCTCGGGGACGTCCGCGTGGGCCACCTGCGCCGAGGCGTGCACACCCGCGTCAGTGCGTCCGGCGACCGTGAGCGAAACGGGCGCGCGGAGCACCAGCGAAAGCGCGTCCTCAATAACTGCCTGCACGGTGCGCAGCTCGCCCTTCTGGCGTGCCCACCCGTGGAAGTCGGTGCCGTCGTAGGCGATATCGAAGCGCAGCCGGATCGTGTCAGTGGGGTCCATCGGTGCAACAGCGTAGCAGCGCAGCACACACAAAAAAGTGCCCCACCACAATCGTGGCGGGGCACCCGGGGCGCGATACGCGCTTGCAGAGGGGGTTTCAGGACCCTACTTCTGCTGCTCCTGCTCCGGGGTCTCCGGCTCAGCAGCCTGGGCCTCGACAGCAGCCTCGTCGGCGGCCTCAGCCTGGACAGCCTCAACCTGCTCGGTCTCGACCGAATCTGCGGTCTCCTCGACCGGAGCGGTGGTCTCCTCGACCTCAACCGGAGCTGCGGCCTCCTCGCGGGCGGCTGCAGCGCGCGCGGTGCGGGTAGCCGCGTTGGACACGGTCTCCTCGGTCACCAGGGAGATGTGCACCATCGGCGCGTTGTCGCCGGCGCGGTTCTCCAGCTTGATGGAGCGGGTGTAACCGCCATCGCGGCCCTCGAACAGCGGAGCCAGGTTGTCGAACAGGTGCGCAACGACAGCCTTGTTCGGCAGCTCAGCAGCCACAGCGCGACGGTCAGCCAGCGAGCCGTGCTTCGCCTTGGTGATCAGCTTCTCAGCGTAGGGGCGAAGCATCTTCGCCTTCGCCTCGGTGGTCTTGATAGCGCCGTGCTCGAAGAGGGATTGCGCCAAGTTCTGCAGGATGTGCTCCTGGTGCTTGGCGGACCCTCCGAGACGGGCACCCTTCTTAGGGGTAGGCATGAATAACTCCTCGTGTGCGTGAAATGAGCGCTAGCTCAAAGATGAATGTTCTACTCGGCGTCGTCCGCGGCGGTGTCGACGTAGTCACCGGTCTCCGCGTCGTACCCCTCGATCTGGGTGGGATCGAAATCTTCCGGAGCGTCCTTCAAAGTCAGGCCGAGGTTCGCGAGCTTGATCTTCACCTCGTTGATGGACTTCTGGCCGAAGTTGCGGATGTCCAGCAGATCGCTCTCGGTGTACTCGGCGAGCTCACCGACAGTGGAGATCTCCTGGCGCTTCAGGCAGTTGTAGGAGCGCACGGAGAAGTTCAGGTCTTCGATCGGCAGGTTGTAGGCCGCGATGTACTCCGTCTCCTGCGGGGATGGGCCGATCTCGATGCCTTCTGCCATCGTGTTCAGCTCGCGGGCCAGCCCGAACAGCTCCACAAGGGTGGAACCGGCGGAAGCCAGCGCGTCGCGGGCGGACATGGAGTTCTTGGTCTCCACGTCGATGATCAGCTTGTCAAAGTCGGTGCGCTGCTCGACACGGGTCGCCTCAACTTTGTAAGCGACGCGGGTCACCGGCGAGTAGATCTGGTCGACCGGGATGCGGCCGGCCTCGCCGCCGGAGTTCGGCATAGCCGGGACGTAGCCGCGGCCGCGCTCGACAACAAGCTCCATCTCCAGGCGGGCCTGCTCGTTCAGAGACGCGATGTGCAGATCCGGGTTGTGGATCTCCACGCCGGCCGGCGGCTCGATGGAGCCTGCCGTAACCTCGCCCGGCCCCTCGACGTTAAGGTACATGACCACCGGCTCGTCGGAGTCGGAGGACAGCACCATGTCTTTGACGTTGAGGACGATCTCGGACACGTTCTCCTTGACCCCGTTAATCGTGGTGAACTCGTGGAGGACACCGTCGATCTTGATCGACGTCACGGCCGCGCCCGGAATGGACGACAGCAGCGTGCGGCGCAGGGAGTTGCCCAAGGTGTAACCGAAACCGGGCTCGAGCGGCTCAATGATGAACTTCGAGCGGTTGGTGTCGATGTACTCCTCGGTCAGTTGCGGGCGCTGAGAGATGAGCATGAACTTCTCCTTAATCGGCAACCACTATTTGATGCCGGTAGGAACGGATGTGGGGTAGAAAAATGCTTACTTCGAGTAGAGCTCGACGATGAGCTGCTCCTGCAGCGGCACGTCGATCTGAGCGCGCTCGGGCAGCTGGTGCACGAGGATGCGCAGGGTGTCCGGAACGACCTGCAGCCAGGCCGGAACCACGGAATCGAGCAGGTTGTCCTGGGCCTCCTCGAACCACAGCATCGAACGCGACTTGTCGCGCACATCGATGATGTCGTACTGGGTGACCTTGAAGGACGGAACGTCGACAGCCTTGCCGTTCACGGTGAAGTGACCGTGGGAGACAAGCTGGCGAGCCTGGCGGCGGGTGCGAGCCAGGCCTGCGCGGTAGACAACGTTGTCCAAGCGGGACTCAAGCAGAACCAGAAGGTTGTCGCCGGTCTTGCCCGGGAGGCGGTTGGCCTCCTCATAGTAGCGGCGGAACTGCTTCTCCATCACGCCGTAGGTGAAGCGGGCCTTCTGCTTCTCCTGCAGCTGGAGCAGGTACTCAGATTCCTTGATGCGGGCGCGGCCAGCCTGCCCCGGAGGGTAGGGGCGGCGCTCGAAGGACATGTCGCCGCCGACGAGGTCGACGCGGAGGCGACGGGACTTACGGGTAGCAGGGCCAGTGTAACGAGCCATGATAAGTTACCTCTTTTCCTTTCAGCCTTAAACGCGACGACGCTTCGGCGGACGGCAGCCGTTGAACGGCTGCGGCGTCACGTCGGAGATCGAGGACACCTCCAGGCCAGCAGCCTGGAGCGAACGGATAGCGGTCTCGCGGCCGGAGCCCGGACCCTTAACAAAAACGTCGACCTTCTTCATGCCGTGCTCCATCGCCTTGCGGGCGGCGTTCTCGGCAGCCATCTGCGCGGCGAACGGCGTGGACTTGCGGGAGCCCTTGAAGCCGACGTGGCCGGAGGATGCCCAGGAGATCACAGCACCGGACGGGTCCGTGATGGACACGATGGTGTTGTTGAAGGTGGACTTGATGTAAGCGTGGCCGGCGGCCACATTCTTCTTTACGACGCGGCGTCCACGACGCGCGCCAGCACGAGTCTTCGGTGGCATGTGTTACTTCTTCTTTCCTGCGATGGTCTTCTTCGGGCCCTTGCGGGTACGCGCGTTGGTCTTGGTGCGCTGGCCGCGAACCGGCAGGCCGCGGCGGTGACGCAGACCCTGGTAGGAGCCGATCTCAATCTTGCGGCGGATGTCAGCCTGCACCTCGCGGCGCAGATCGCCCTCCACGGTGTAGGAGGACTCGATCGCGTCGCGCAGAGCTGCGAGCTGGTCGTCGGAGAGGTTGTCCGTGCGCAGGTCGGGAGAAATGCCGGTCTTCTCGAGCAGTTCCTTGGCTCGGGTCGGGCCGATGCCGTAGATGTAGGTCAGTGCGATCTCCATGCGCTTGTTGCGCGGCAGATCAACACCAGCAAGACGTGCCATGAGGTCACGTTCCTTTCGGGTTGTTACGGTGGTTTGCTCCCTACCCGTCCACGCCAAGCAACGCTTTGTCCGGACCGTGCCGGAGGATGGGTTGTGGTTTCGCGCGGCTCTGGCCACCGTGGCCGGAGGTAGACGAGCTGTGACTCACGCGGGCGCGCTTTGTTTGCACGTAGTCCCCGCCGCACCGCTCTGGGTAAGGAGGCGAATGCTTATTTACTTGTAGCGGTAGGTGATACGCCCGCGGTCCAGGTCATACGGGGAAAGCTCCACGATGACGCGGTCCTCTGGGAGGATGCGGATGTAGTGCTGGCGCATCTTGCCACTGATGTGGGCGAGAACCTCGTGCCCGTTGTCCAATTCGACTCGGAACATAGCGTTCTTCAAGGGCTCGACGATGCGGCCCTCAACTTCGATTGCGCCTTCTTTTGCCATACACTCCACTTCCTAAAGCACCGGCGTTTGCGCTGGTACTCGACGTATTTTCCTGACTGCTACGCGGTGCGGACCGGTCGGCGTGTGCGATCTGGTCTACACCAACGTTCGACTATAGTGCCTCACCTGCGAAAAGCGAAACCGCCCACCTCGGTTGCGAGATGAGCGGGAGCAGTGTTGCGAGGAGCAGATTCTAGTAGACGTACACCTTGTCGCCGATCTGCAGATCGTTGAAGTACTTCTGCGCATCCTTGGAGTACATGCGGATGCAGCCGTGCGAGAGGATGTTCGGGTCGCCCTCGTGGAACGCGATGCCGTTGTTGGTGAAGTAGGTCGCGTACGGCATCGGGGCCATGTTGAAGATGTAGCTCACTTCGTCCTTGACCTTGCGGTTGACGTAGTGGGTGCCCTTCGGCGTGTCGTAACCCGGGCGGCCCGGGCCGATGAAGACGGCGCCGTAGTACACCTGGCCGTCCTTCTGCAGCCAGGAGCGGCGGCCGTTGATGTCGATGCAGGCCTTTGCGTCCTTCGGGCAGGACCCGTAGTCGAAGCCCGGGCGCGCCTCAGCCACGGGAGCCGGAGCTGGAGCCGGTGCCGGGGCTGGCTTGGGTGCCGGCTTCGGTGTGCGCTCCGCGATCAGGCCCGGGAACAGCGCCTCGACAATCTTGTCGATGCCCTCCTTAGCCTGAGCCGGCACCTGCGGGCCGAAGACCGCAAGCGAGTCAGCTTGCCGGCGCAGCGAGTTGCGCAGGTTCCACGCGTTGTCGCGGGAGGCTTTGTCGCGGGAAGAGCTCAGCTCCGAGAACTTTTTGTTGGCGTCGTTCAGGAACGAATCCGCGGTGACGCCGGCGGAAGAGGAGAGCGGTGCCAGCGCCGGGAGCGCGGCTGCGGGCTGTGCGAACGCGGTGGCGGCGATGCCTGCGGTGGCCAAAAGCGCGGCGGCGCGGCGGGAAATCTTCAGCATGAAGCGAAAGTATAGCCTGTCAATCGCGCGGGGTGAGGATGCGAGGCCCCTGTGAAGTCGCTGCCACGGTGTGCTCCCAGTGGGCGGCCGGGGAGCCGTCGGCGGTGACGACGGTCCAATCGTCGTCTTCAACCACGGAGTCGGTCTCGCCGCCGAGTATGAGCATCGGCTCGATCGCAAGCACGGAACCTTCCTGGATCAGCGGCCCCCTGTTCGGCCGCCCCTCGTTAGCCAGGAACGGGTCCTCGTGCATGGTGCGTCCAATGCCGTGGCCGCCGTAGCCGTCGAGGATGCCGAGCGCGACTCCAAACCGCTCCTCGGCAGCTCGAGTCGCCCGCTCTAGGGCGTGGGAGACATCCGTGAGTTTGTTGCCCGGCACCATCGCCTTCAGCCCTTCGGCGAGCACCCACTCAGTCGCGCGGTTCAGCTTTTCCGCGTCCGGCGCCAACTCCCCGATTCCGAACGACCAAGCGGAGTCCCCCACCCAGCCGTTCAGCGTGGCTCCGCAGTCGATGGAGATAAGGTCGCCGTCGGCAAGCACAATGCTTTTCGACGGAATGCCGTGTACCACAACCGAATTCACCGAAGCACAGATGGACCCGGGGAAGCCCTGGTACCCCAAAAACGTGGGCGTGGCGCCGTGGTCCCGGATCACCGTCTCTGCCACAGTGTCCAGATCGAGCGTGGTCGCTCCCGGCTTCGCGGCGGCGCGGACTTCTTTCAGCGCGGCGCCGACGATGCGACCTGCCGCCTCCATCGCGTCGAGCTCCTCGGGCGTCTTCGCGGCGATGCGCCGTTTGCGGAATGCCATGGCGGTTCTCCTTTTCGCGGGGTGGATAGTGAAACGCAAAAAGCCGGTGCGAGCACCGGCCAAAACGCGCGAGTTTATGCGGGGCTTACTTACCCAGCGACTGCAGCGTGCGGGCGTTGATCTCGTCGACATCGCCGACAGCATCAACCGAGATGATGGCGTCGCCGTAGTGGTCGATCAACGGCGCAGTCTCATCGCGGTACACGCCGAGACGGGTGCGGATCGTGTCTTCGTTGTCGTCGGCGCGGCCGCGGGCAAGCATGCGCTCAACCACGACGTCTTCGTCCACGACGAAGTTCAAAACGCCGTCCAGCGCTTCACCGCGGTTGTTCAGCAGCTCCGTGAGGATCTCTGCCTGCTCAACCGTGCGCGGGAACCCGTCCAACAGGAAGCCGTCCTTGGCGTCGTCTTGGTTCAGGCGGTCCTCCACCATGCGGGCGGTCACGTCGGTCGGGACTAGCTTGCCTGCGTCGATGTAGCTCTTCGCCTCGACACCCAGCGGGGTGCCCTCGCCGATGTTGGCGCGGAAAAGGTCGCCGGTGGAGATGTGCGGAACGCCGAGTTTTTCCGAGAGAATCGCGGCCTGGGTGCCCTTGCCTGCTCCGGGAGGGCCGAGAAGTACGAGACGCATTATCGCAGAAGTCCTTCGTAGTTAGATTGCAGAAGCTGAGATTCGATTTGCTTGACGGTAGTCAGGGCGACCGAAACCATAATCAGGATTGCCGTGCCGCCGAAGCCGCTCATGCCGTTCGCGCCGGTGCCGGCAACACCCGCGTCCATCGCCAGGTTCGGAAGCACCGCGATCGCCGCAAGGTAAATCGCGCCAACGAACAACAGGCGGTTCATGACGAAGCCGAGGTACTCGGCGGTGGCGCGGCCCGGGCGGATACCCGGGATGAACCCGCCGTACTTCTTCATGTTGTCCGCCTGCTCCACCGGGTCGTACTGGATGGAGACGTAGAAGTAGGCGAAGAAGATAATCAGCACGACGTAGGTCAGGATGTACTGCCACGAACCCGGGTTCTGCAGCCACGCCATGACGTTGTTCATCCACCAGTTGTCCGGCTGCGCGGTCTGGTTCATGGTGACGATCTGGGTGATCAGCACCGGCACATACATCAGCGAGGAGGCGAAGATCACCGGGATCACGCCGGCCTGGTTGACCTTCAGCGGCAGGTACGTGGAGGAGCCGCCGTACTGGCGGCGGCCCACCATGCGCTTGGCGTACTGCACCGGGATGCGGCGCTGGCCCTGCTCGATGAAGATGATGCCGACCACGAGGGCGATGACGGCGGCCAGCACGAGGAAGAAGGTGACCGGGCCGGAGTTCTGCCAGATGGTGACACCCTCAATCGGGATACGGGTGGCGATACCCGCAAAAATGAGCAGGGACATGCCGTTGCCCACGCCCTTCTCGGTAATGATCTCGCCCAGCCACATGATCAGGATCGCGCCCGAAGTCATGACGATAATCATCATGATCAGGGTCCACGCGCTGCGGTCCTCGACGAGCACCGGCACCCCGCGGCCGAGCAGCTGCTCGCGGTCGGCGAGGGCCACAATGCCGGCAGACTGCAGCAGCGCCAGCGCCACCGTGAGGTAGCGCGTGTACTGCGTCATCTTGGCCTGCCCGGCCTGGCCTTCCTTCTTCAGCTCCTCGAACTTCGGAATCACCACCGTAAGCAGCTGCACGATAATGGAGGCGGTGATGTATGGCATGATGCCGATCGCGAAAATCGACAGCTGCAGCAGCGCGCCACCGGAGAACAACCCGATGATGGAGAACATCGAGGCCTGATCGCCCTGCGAGATGTCTTGGAGGCGCTGGTTAATCAGCGCGTAGTCAACACCCGGGGTGGGGATTTGAGCACCGACGCGGTACAGGATCATCAGCGCGAGGGTGATGAGGATCTTCTTGCGAAGATCCGGATCCCTGAACGCCTGAGCAATTGCGGACACAAAGCCTCCTGGCTTCCGCCGCGAACACGGCAGAAGAGTATGGACAGTATTCCAAATGAGTCACCCCACCTGCCGAAAGGCAGGCGAACGCTCACCCGTACATATTGGACCCCACTACTCTAGCAGCTCACCCGGCAAAGACTAAGCCCGCTTGAGCTTCGCGGCTCGCACCCCAACGCACGATCGCAGGCCCCGCACCCGAAAGAAGTTAACTCCGCCACAATCGGTGCAAATTGTCCAACTTTAGTTTGAGCTGACCTACTCTCTATTCGTACTACCTAACGTTTGCATTCGAAGTCTCTATGTAAACGGGGACGATGAAGGGACCACGATGGACACAATTGAGCAGTCTGGGCAGACTGCGACTAGGCCTACGCGCAACGTCAGCCGAAGAAGTTTCCTGCGGTGGTCCGCACTGGCAGGCGGCACCACCGCTGTGGCCGCGGCGGCGGGCAACCTCTTTCACGGCGTACCGGGCGTGGGGGTAAGCAACGCTGCGGAAGCCTCGGGCTCTTCCAGCATTTTCTGGTCCGCCTGCACGGTCAACTGCGGTTCGCGCTGCCCGCTGCGCCTGCAAGTTGACGACGGCGCTGTAACCCGGGTGCTCGCCGACGACGCCGGCGGCGACGAGATCGGCTCACAGCAGATCCGCGCCTGCGTCCGCGGCCGCTCCATCCGCCACCGCATTTACAACCCGGACAGGTTGAAAACGCCGCTGAAACGCAAACCCGGCACTAAACGCGGCGACGGGGAGTGGGTGGAGATTTCCTGGGACCAGGCGCTCGACGAAATCGCGGACAAGATGAAAGACTTGCTCGCCGAGTACGGCAACGAATCGATCTACTTGGCGTATGGGACAGGCACGATTGGCGCGACTGTCGCGAGGTCGTGGCCGCCCGCGGAAACCCCGTTCGCTCGGTTCATGAACCTGATCGGCGGGTACCTGAACCACTACGCCGACTATTCCACCGCGCAGATCACCGCCGCATACCCCTACCATTACGGCTCGTGGGTCACGTCGAACTCCTTCGACGATGTTAAGCATTCCAAGCTGCAGGTCATGTTCGGCAACAACCCGCTTGAGACCCGCATGTCCGGCGGCGGCGAAACGTTTGTCACCCAGCAGGTGAAGAGAAAACACGGTGTGAAGACAATCATCGTCGACCCGCGCTACTCCGAAACCGCAGTCGGCTTAGGTGATGAGTGGGTGCCCATCCGCCCTGGTACCGACGCCGCGTTCGTCGCCGGTATCGCCCACGTCCTCATCGAGGAAAATCTCCACGACCAAGAGTTCTTGGACACCTACTGCCTCGGCTTCGACGAGGAGCACATGCCGGACGGCGCGCCGGTAAACGCGTCGTACCGCTCCTACATCGAGGGCAAGGGCCCCGACGGCGTGGAAAAGACCCCCGAGTGGGCGGCGAAGATCTGCGGCGTGCCCGCCCAGAGGATCCGCCAGCTTGCCCGAGAAATGGGCACCGCTAAACCAACCGCGGTCACTCAGGGGTGGGGCCCGCAACGCCACGCCAACGGCGAGAACCAGGCCCGCGCAGTGTTCACCTTGGCCGCGCTGCTCGGCCAGATCGGCATTCCGGGCGGCGGCACCGGCGCCCGCGAAGGATCCGCCTCCCTGCCAATGACCTACCCCTTCAACACCCAGTACGAAAACCCGGTGGAGACCTCAATCTCTGTTGCGATGTGGCCGCAGGCCGTCGACCATGGCCGGGAGATGACAGCCACAAAGGACGGCGTCCGCGGCAAGGACAAGCTCGACGTGCCGATCAAGATGATCTGGAGCTACGCCGGCAACACCAACACGAACCAGCACGCGGACGTCAACCGCACCATTGAGCTGCTCCGCGACGATTCCAAGGCAGAGCTGATCGTGGTCAGCGACATCCAGATGACGGTCTCCGCCCGCTACGCCGACTACATCCTGCCCGACTGCTCCACCGCCGAGCAAACCGACCTAATTCAGCAGGGCTCGGCCGGCAACTTGGAGTACACCATTCTCGCCTCGCAAGCGATCGACCCGCTTTACAACTGCAGGCCCATCTACGACGTCGTTGCGGACCTCGCCGACCGCTTCGGCGTGAAGGACAAGTTCACCGAGGGGCGCACCCAGGAGGAGTGGGTGCGATACACACTCGACGAGTCCCGCAAGGACATCCCGGAGCTGCCGACGTACGAGAAGCTGAAAGAGATGGGCGTGTGGCGCCGCGAGGGCCAATCGGTCATCGCGTTAGAGGACTTCCGAAAGGACCCTAACGCCAACCCGCTCGAGACGCCGAGCGGCAAAATCGAAATTTTCTCCTCCGAGCTGCACAAGATCGCAAGCGAGTGGGAGTTCGACGACGCTCAAACCGGCGACCGGATCACCGCCCTGCCCGAGTACGTCGAGACCTGGGAGGGCGCGGAGGCCGCCGCGGCCAGCGACACGTACCCGCTGCAGCTGATCGGACACCACACCAAGGGCCGCACGCACTCCTCGTACGGGAACGTGGATTGGCTTCGAGATGACGCGCACCCGCAGGTGCTCTGGATCAACCCTGTCGACGCCAAGGAGCGGGGCATCCGCAACGACGATGCGGTGTTCGCCTACAACGACCGCGGTCGTATCCGCTCTATCGCGCGCGTCACCCCGCGCATCGCCCCGGGTGTGATCTCGGTGCCGCAAGGGTCGTGGTTCAACCCGAAGGACGGCGGCGTCGACGTCGGCGCGTCGGTGAACACGCTCACCAGCTGGCACCCCTCCCCATTGGCGAAAGGCAACGCCCAGCACACCGCCATCTGCCAGGTCGAGAAGGCCTAAGCACCCGCGCAATAAGAAGAAGGATTGTGATCAACAATGTCTGATACCAGCAAGGATAGGCTGAATCAGCGCCTCGGTTTCTACTTCGACCAGAGCCTGTGCAACGGGTGTAAGGCGTGCCAGATCGCGTGCAAGGACAAGCACGACACACCGATCGGTGTGAACTGGCGCCGCGTGGTGGAGTACTCCGGTGGCGATTGGAACACCGCGGACGGGACGCTGACCACCAATACGTTCACCTACTACACCTCGATCTCGTGCAACCACTGCGACAACCCGATCTGCGCGCAGGTCTGCCCCACCACCGCCATGCACGTCGGGGAAGACGGCGTGGTGGCCGTGGACCCTGAGAAGTGCATCGGCTGCCGGTACTGCGAGTGGGCGTGCCCCTACTCCGCACCCCAGTTCAATGTGGACAAGGGTGTGATGACCAAGTGCGATCTCTGCGCCGACTACCGCTCAGAGGGCAAAGACCCGGCGTGCGTCTCGGCTTGCCCGTCCCGCGCCCTGGATTGGGGCCCGATCGATCAGCTGCGCGCCGAGCACGGCGACGCCGCCGGCATTGCCCCGCTGCCCAACCCCGCGTTGACCAAACCGCGCCTGAGCATCACCCCGCACAAGGATGCCAAGCGGTGGGATGCCTACAACGCCGGCGAGATCACCAACCACGGGGAGATCTAGCGACATGAACATGCATGAGTGGCCGTTGACCTTCTTCACCACGTTTGGCCAAATGGCCGTCGGCGCCTTTGTGGTGCTCGGCGTCATCACCGTCGCCGGCCGCGCCAAGTACTCCCGCAACGCCATCGACAGGATTTGTGTGCCGGCACTCTACGCCATCGGCCCGATCATGATCGCGGGATTCTTCCTCGCCTTCTTCCACCTCGGCAACCCCGCGAACGCGCTGAACGTCATGCGAAACATCGGGTCTTCCGGCCTCACGCAGGAGCTGGTCGCGGGCAGTGTTTTCGCGGTGCTGGGCTTCCTCTTCGCTGCGTGCCAGTTCTTCGACAAGGGCTCAGTTGCTTTCCGACGCACCCTTGCACTCCTCACAGCCGCAGTCGGCATCGTCTTTATCGCGACAATGGCCCGGCTGTACATGCTGCCAACCGTGCCGGCGTGGAATCACTGGACGACGCCGGCAGCGTTCTACCTTTCGGGCGCGGTCACCGGACTGCTCTCTATTGCGGTGGCGTTGATCTCCTACAACTGGCTCGAAGACTCAGCCCTGATAAAGCGGCTCATCCCCTCGGCCCGCAACGAGGACCAAACGCCGGAGCAGAAAGCGGAAGTCTGGCGGCTCATTAGCGACTGTCTGCGGTGGATCGGCATCGCGCTCGTGGTGGTCGTGCCGCTGATCTTCTTGGTGATGGTGTTCAACTACTCCCGCCCCGAGGGCCCCAACCCAGCGGAGTTCGAGTTCAACACCACTGCCTTTGTTGTCCGCATCGTGTTTCTCTTGACCGGCGCCTTCATCGTCGGCCTCCTGCTCGCCGTAAGCGGCCGGAAACAACGGCCCACCGCATCCACGCTTGCTTGGATCATCGTGGCTTACGTCATGGTGGTTGTCGCCGAGCTGGCCGGGCGGTTCATGTTCTACGGCGCGATGGACAGGGTGGGCATTTAGTGGACACGGAACACGCGCAGCGTCTGAGCCTCGCAGCTGACATAGTCGGCCAGCTTTTTCTCGACGAACCTTCGCCAGAGATGCTGCAAGCGCTCACCAACCCTGACCTGTTGGCGGACTGGCCGCTCCAGGACGCGTCCTCGCGGGCAGCCGCTACCTCGCTCATCGAGCGCGCGGAATGCGGCCGCCCGGACACCGTTGAGGACCTCAAACGCGACCACCTCTACCTCTTCATAGGGGCCGGAACACCACTCGCCCAGCCGTACGAGTCGCCTTACTTCTCTCCCGACGGCCTCGTGCTCGATGGCGCAGCTGCGGAGGTTGAGGCGGCGTACAAAGCCGTCGGCTTCAACGCGACGAAGCAGTGGGGCAACCTCCCGCCGGACCACCTTGGTTTGGAGCTGCGGTGTATCGCTCACGTCGCAGGGATGGCCGCGGGCGCCGCGTCGGTCGATGAGCGCGAGCGTCTTGTGGGCTTCCTCCGGTCGTTTACCGCCTCGCACCCTGCAAGGTTCGCAGATCAGGTGCTCGACGGCGTACAACAGCACGCGGCAACCGGCGTGTACCAGGCTCTTCCTAGTTTGACCCGCGGCGTCCTGCACGCCGCCCTTCGCATCCGCTGATCCAGGCAAACAAAAACGGCCCGCTTTCCGATGGTGTTTCGGAAAGCGGGCCGCCTGCTTAGCCCGTGCGGGGTCTAGGCCTCGGTCTGATCGGAATCGATCACCGTGGAGCCGCCCTGCAGCGGGTCGGAGTCGAGGACGCCGCGGGCACCCTCGGTGGCCTCAGCCGCCGGGGTCGCGTCGCCGGCCGCGGAAGCAACCGGGCCCTCAACGTTCTTCGCGGCGCGCGGGCGGAACTCCTCCGTGGTGGTGGAGCCGCCGGCAGCCTCGATCTTCTCTACTGCGGACTTCGAGAACTTGGTGGCGGTCACGTCGAGCTTGACGTTGATGTCGCCGTTGCCCAGAACCTTCACCGGCTCCTTAGCGCGGACCAGGCCAGCCGCAACAATGTCGGCGATGGCGATGGTGCCGCCCTGCGGGAACGCCTCGGCCAAGTCGGAAACGTTGACCACCTGGTACTCGATGCGGTTCGGGTTCTTGAAGCCCTTCAGCTTCGGCAGACGCATGTGCAGCGGCATCTGGCCACCCTCGAAAGCAGCGGAAACCTGCTTACGAGCCTTGGTGCCCTTCGTACCGCGGCCAGCGGTCTTACCCTTGGAGGCCTCACCGCGGCCGACGCGGGTCTTAGCCTTGTTGGCACCCGGAGCCGGACGCAGGTCGTGGAGCTTAATGATGTCAGCCATGTGCTATCTACTCCCCTGCTACTTCTTCAACGGTGACCAAGTGGCGCACCGCCAGGATCTGGCCGCGGGTAGCGGCGTTGTCCTTCTTCACAACAGACTGGCCAATCTTGCGCAGACCCAGAGCCTCCAGGTTCTTGCGGGTGACCGGCTTCTCGCCCACCTTGCCGTGGTGCAACGTAATCTTCAGTGCCATTGTTCTTTACGCCTCCTGACCTGCGCGTGCGCGCAGCATACGGGCGGGAGCGACTTCCTCGACGGACTTGCCGCGCTTAGCAGCAACTTCCTCGGGGCGGACGAGCTCCTTCAGAGCTGCGACAGTCGCCTGAACCACGTTCAGCGCGTTGTCGGAGCCGAGGGACTTCGCCAGGATGTCCTGAACACCCGCGCACTCGAGCACCGGGCGCACTGCGCCGCCGGCGATCACACCGGTACCGGGAGCAGCCGGGCGGAGCATAACGATGCCCGCGGCTTCCTCTGCCTGCACCGGGTGCGGGATGGTGCCGCCGATCATCGGGACGCGGAAGAAGTTCTTGCGAGCTTCCTCAGCACCCTTCTGAATAGCAGCCGGAACTTCCTTCGCCTTGCCGTAGCCAACGCCGACCATGCCCTGGCCGTCGCCTACCACCACGAGCGCGGTGAAGGACATGTTGCGGCCGCCCTTAACGGTCTTCGCAACGCGGTTGATGGTGATGACGCGCTCAATGTACTTGTCGCGGTCATCGTTCTGGTTGCGGCGGTCGTCGCGGTCGCGGCGGCCGCGGCCGCCACGCTCCCCGCGCTCGCCGCGGTTGTTGTTGTTCTGGTCGTCGGCGGAGCGCCCGCCGTCACGCCGTTCACGTTCGGCCATTACGCGATCCTTCCGTTGATGGTGTTAATTGCGGTGATCATTAAAACTTCAGACCACCTTCACGAGCTGCGTCAGCCAGCGCCGCAACGCGGCCGTGGTACTTGTAGCCGCCGCGGTCGAAGACGATGGCGTCGATGCCAGCTTCCTTCGCGCGCTCAGCGACCAGCTTGCCCACCTGGGCTGCCTTGTCCTTCTTGTCGCCCTCCATGTCACGGATGGACGGCTCCATCGACGACGCGGAGACCAGGGTGTGGCCTGCAAGGTCGTCGATGACCTGGACGTGGATGTGACGCGAGGTGCGGTGCACGACAAGACGCGGGGTCTCCGGCGTACCGCGCAGGGTCTTGCGGATGCGGTAGTGGCGGCGTGCGCGAGCCTCGCGGCGGCGGGACGAGATGTCCTTGCCAACCGGGGTGCGCTTCGCGTTTGCAGTGTTCTCTGCGGTGTTGCTCATGATTACTTACCCGTCTTTCCGACCTTGCGGCGGATCTGCTCACCCTCGTAGCGGATGCCCTTACCCTTGTACGGGTCATCCTTGCGAAGGCGGCGGATGTTCGCTGCAATCTGGCCAACCTGCTGCTTGTCGATGCCCTCGATCGAGAACTTGGTATTGCCGTCGACGGAGAACTTGATGCCCTCCGGCGCGGTGATCAGGATCGGGTGCGAGTAGCCGAGGGAGAACTCGAGGTCCTGGCCCTTCTGCTGCACACGGTAACCAACACCGAAGATTTCCATGTTGATCTTGTAGCCCTCGGTCACGCCGACAACGAGGTTGTTGACCAGCGAGCGGGACAGACCGTGCAGAGCGCGGTTGTTGCGGTGGTCGTCTGGACGGGACACCACGATTTCGTTGTCCTCGACGGAGGCGGTGATCGGCTCCGGCAGATCCAGGGTCAGGGTGCCCTTCGGGCCCTTCACCTCGACGTGCTGGCCGTCGATCTTCGTCTCAACGCCGTTCGGGATGGCAATAGGTGCCTTACCTACACGCGACATTGTTAATCCAACCTCCCTTTACCAGACGTAAGCGAGGACTTCCCCGCCTACGCCCTTCTCTTGTGCCTGGCGGTCGGTCAGCAGGCCGTACGACGTGGAGATGATCGCCACGCCAAGGCCGCCGAGCACCTGCGGCAGGTCGTTGGACTTCGCGTACACGCGCAGACCCGGCTTGGACACGCGGCGCAGACCAGCGATGGAAGCCTCGCGGGTCGGGCCGTACTTGAGGTCGAGGGTCAGCGTCTTGCCAACCTTCTCGTCCTCAACCTTGTAGTCGTTGATGTAGCCTTCCTGCTTCAGAATCTCGGCGATGTTCACCTTGATCTTCGACGAAGGCATGGACACGTTGTCGTGCTGCGCGTGCGACGCGTTGCGCACGCGGGACAGCATGTCCGCAATCGGATCAGTCATGGTCATAAGAGACCGTTTCCCTTTCTCGTTGCGGTTCCCTAACCCACCTGACCCGTATAGATAAGGTCGCGTTCTCCGTGTGGTCTGTCGGGGGCTACTTCACGCTCCCCACGCTCAGTAACGTGGGGCGCTCGCCGCCTCCCTTGCACGCGGTCCGCATTTCGGCGGGGGGCCTGCAACAAAGTTGGATGGTGTAAAAAACTTCTCGGACATAAGTCCGACGGTCTAAGCTACCTGCTCCGCCACACGATAAGCAAATCCCCTGCCGCGCCCTAACACGGCAGCGCCGGGCGTGCTTGGACGCGGGTCTGTCCGATGTCGGTCATGCTGCCCGCGTCTTGGCCCTGGAAGAAGGCGGCGGGATCAAGCGAGCGCTTGCTAGCCCGCGCTGCGCCAATCGCTAGCCCATGGTCCACTGCGTATTCGTCGCGGGCGGTTTGGGCGGCCGACAGATCGCCGACAAGCACCAGCCCGTACCCCTCGTTCGACGAGGCGACGGTCTCCTCCGCGGCTTGGAGGCGCTCGGCGATGCGGTGCGCGAACCCCGCCATAAACGACCGGCGGCTCACCACAAGTGAATCGAACTCGCTCTCCTTTTGCAGTCCGCGGGCCTTGGCCATCATCACCGGCAACAGTAGCGAGTACAGCATGTCCACCCGCTCCAGATGCCTCCCCAGGCCGAAGATGGTGGCCTCCTTAACCCTGGTCGAACACGAAGCGCTCCGGTGAAAACCCGTGCAGTGGAGCGCGCCAGCAATAGCGTGAAGCAGACGCGACTGCATGTCGGTGTAACTACCGCTGAATGTGTACGTCTTGTACGTCGGGCGGTCGCCCTCGTCGAGCGCTGTGAGGTCGCGTTCGTCGAACCCGTACGTAGCCATGAGCGTGAACGCCTTGTCGTAGAACGAGTCGCCCTCGGGCGTTCCCTGCCGATCGGCCGCCTGGTTGAGCAGTTTTTGCACCTTCTCTTTGATTTTGTCGATGTTTTGCAAGGTAATCCCCTCTTTTCGTTGTTGGTGTCACAGTTATATCCCGCTGCCCCAACACGGCCAAGGGCATACCGCGCGAGCCTGTGGAATTTGCCTCGGTGCCCCTGTGGACAACCCGCGTTCACTACAGTGAAGTGCCATGGCTGAGAACAAGAGCGACACATCACTGACCACGACCCACCGATGGCTCACCGCTGTGGCGGAAGAGCTCGGCATCGACCCGGAGCTCGTGCGCGGCCTCGTCGGCGACATCCTCGACCTCACGGCGGCAGTGGCCCACAACGGGCCGTCGCGCCCAGCCGCGCCCACCACCGCCTTCGTCGTCGGGCTCGCAGCTGGCGCAGGGGCCGGCGACGCCGCTACAGTGCGCGACATGGTTGCGCGGGTAGAGGAGATGCTGTCGACGTATGAGCAGAATTAACCGCCGCTTCGCGGTCACCAAGGTCACCCGGGGACAGGGCGACAGCGCGGGGCGGTTCTACACCGACACTCGCGCGGACACCGTGACGGTGGAAGAGCCGCTAGAAATCCGCGCGGGCGGAGACACGCTGACGACCACGATGCGCACGCCCGGCCACGACATCGAGCTCGCCCACGGCTGGCTTTACGCAGAGGGGTTAATCAAGCGCGCCGAGGACGTCACCACTGCCCGATACTGCGCAGGCTCGCAGAACCCCGAGGGCACCAACACCTACAACCTGCTCGACATCGACCTTGCTGCGACCGCAAAGCCGGTCACCCCGGAGTTCATCAGGCTCACCCCCACCACTAGCGCGTGCGGAGTGTGCGGGACGCAGTCGATCAGCGAGATCCTGCACAAGACGCATCAGCCCATCGAGCCCGTCAAGCTCAACCCGGACTTGGTGATGCGCCTGCCGGACCTGCTCGCCGCCGAGCAGCAGCAGTTCCGCAAGACCGGCGGCATTCACGCAGCGGGCGCCTTCGACCTGGACGGCAACGCAGTGGTTGTCAGAGAAGATATCGGGCGCCACAACGCCGCGGACAAGGTGATCGGGCATTTGCTTCTGGGCGGCAGCCTCCCCGCCTCCGACCTCATCCTGGTGATGAGCTCGCGCGCCTCATTCGAACTGGTGCAGAAGGCGGCCATGGCTGGATTCCCGGCGCTGGTGGCCGTGTCGGCGGCGTCGTCGTTGGCAGTTGAGCTCGCCCGCGAGGCGGGTATGGCGCTGGCCGGCTTCACCCGGCCCGACCGTTTCAACTTGTACGCCGGCGAACTTGCGTAGGGTCGAATGCATGACTGCACGCGAAGTGTCCCCCGGGTACCAAGCGCCGTTCTACCCCGCTGTCCAGCACGTGGAGTAGGCGCTCGAACCCGAGACCGCCGAGCACGTCTTCCTTCGCGCGGCCGCGCTCAACGGCTGCCGCGTGTGCACGACCACGCACCGCCGCAACTCGCGCGTCGCGGGCTTTAGCGAGGAGAAGATCACCGCGATCGAGAACTGGACCGAGCACAAGGACCAGTTCGACGACAAAGAAACTGCGCTGCTCGAGTTCACCGACGCAGTGACCAAGCTCGAAGACCGCGAGGAAGCGATCTCTGATGAGCTTTGGGCGCGGATGGAAACACTACGGCGCCGAAGGCACCCGCAATGTGCTCGTCGCCATCATCACGATCAACGTGTACAACCGCTTCGGCATCGCCGCGCAGATGGACCCGGCGAGTGTGAAGGACGCCAGCGAGTTCGACCTCGCGCAGTAACCGCCCGGCAGCCAAAACCCGCACCTCCCAGTCTCGGGAGATGCGGGTTCACCTCGTGCAACGTGGTCTCGGGTCAGTCCTTGTACACCGTCTTGGTGTTGTTCAGCCAGGCGTAGACGGCGCCGATGCCGAGGCCGCCGCCGATGAAGTTGCCCAGCCACACCATCAGCCAGTTCAGGCCGACGGCGCCGAAGGTGAAGTTCTCCGGCTGCGGGTCGGCGAACAGGGTCATGGTCATGAGCGAGAAGTTGGCAATGATGTGCTCGAGGCCCAGGCCCACGAAAATCGCGATGATCGGCACGATGGCGAAGAACTTGGACACAATCTCCTTGGACTGCAGCGCCATCACGATGGCCATATTGACCACGAAGTTCGCCAGGACCGCCTCGATGAACGCGCCCCACGCGGACTTGTCCACCTTGCCTTCCGAGATGGTGGCGATGAGGTGGGTGTTATCCATTGAGCCCAGCTTCGCCGACTGGCTCAGGATGGCGGCGACGATGAACGCGCCGACGAGGTTGCACAGCGTGGCTGCGACCACGAACCAGATGGTCTTGCCCCACGACTGGTTGCCTTTGGCGGAGGCCCAGGAGCCGAACATCATGTCGCCCGTGGCAAGTTCGCCGTTCAGCACGACGATGGCGAAGAGGCCAAATCCGAAGAGCAGCGCGAAAACGACGCTGCCGAGCCCCGGCGCGAGCTTCTCCACCGCGTTGCCCGCGACACCTGCGAACGCGGTGGCGACGGTGAGGTAAATGCCGGCGAGGACGGCGCGGCCGGCGAAACGACCGAAGTCGTTGTCGAGGAGCTCAACCTTTTTGGCTGCGCCCTTATCAAGTGTTTCTGCGAGAGACATGTGACAGACCTTACACCCCACCCAGAAAACGCCGAAGCCCCCGGTCCCGCTTTCAACGGGTGCCAGGGGGCGTCGGCAAGCATCAAGCCCTTAGGCCTGCTGCATCTTGCCGTCCTTGTCAGCGAACGGGAAGCCGAGGTGGCGCAGGAGCGCGCGGCCCTCGTCGTCGTTGGTGGCGGTGGTCACGAGCGTGATGTCCATGCCGCGCACGCGATCGATCTTGTCGATGTCGATCTCGTAGAACATGGTCTGCTCGGACAGGCCGAACGTGTAGTTGCCGTTACCATCGAACTGCTTGTCGTTCAGGCCGCGGAAGTCGCGGATACGCGGCAGCGCAACGGTGAGCAGGCGGTCCAGGAACTCCCACATGCGGTCGCCGCGCAGGGTCACCTTCGCGCCGATCGGCATGCCCTCGCGGAGCTTGAAGTTCGCGATGGACTTCTTCGCGCGGCGCAGCTGCGGCTTCTGACCGGTGATCGCGGTGAGGTCCTCGAGAGCGCCGTTGATCACCTTGGAGTCGCGGGCAGCGTCACCGACGCCCATGTTGACCACGATCTTGGTCAGGCCCGGGATCTGCATGACGTTGTCGTAGTTGAACTCGTCGTTCAGCTTGGTGCGGATCTCGTCCTGGTAGCGGGTCTTCAGGCGCGGGGTGTAGGTCGAAACAGTCTGGGTTGCTTCAGTCATTGTTAGATGTCCTTCCCGTTCGACTTGGCCACGCGGACCTTCTTGCCGTCCTCGTCGAAGCGGTAGCCAACGCGGGTCGGCTTGCCGTCGGAGTCCAGGATCATCACGTTTGAGACGTGGATCGGGGCCTCCTGGGTCACGATGCCGCCGGACTCGGCGCCACGCTCGTTGTAGGAGTTCGCGACGTGCTTCTTGATGCGGTTGACGCCCTCGACCAGGACCTTGTCACGCTGCGGGTAGGCCGCGATGACCTTGCCCTGGGCGCCCTTGTCCTTGCCGGCGATGACCTGCACCATATCGCCCTTCTTGATCTTCATGGGTTAGATCACCTCCGGTGCGAGAGACACAATCTTCATGAACTTCTTGTCGCGAAGCTCGCGAGCAACCGGGCCGAAAATGCGGGTGCCGCGCGGCTCGGTGTCGTTCTTAATCAGCACAGCTGCGTTCTCGTCGAAGGAGATGTAGGAGCCGTCCGGGCGACGGGTCTCCTTCTTCGCGCGCACAACGACGGCGCGCACGACTTCGCCTTCCTTCACGTTGCCGCCCGGGGCGGCTTCCTTCACGGTGGCGACGATGGTGTCGCCGATACCGGCAAAGCGCTTCACAGATCCACCGAGGACGCGGATGCACAGGATCTCACGTGCACCCGTGTTGTCGGCGACCTTCAGGCGCGATTCTTGCTGAATCACTTGTGGTCTCCTGACCTGGGTCAATGTGCGCCAGATTTCCGTCCTGAACGCACGTGGTCAAAGTATTGCTTGAAGCCTATTGCTTATCGACGAACCCCGTTCGCTCGTTCCTCGCGCACGAGGGGGAGCACAACGTGGTCGAAGGGTCTCGGGCGATCCACTCGGAAACGCGCGTCACGCCCGACCAGCGCAAGACAACTGGAACAGTTAATCACGCCAGCTAGCGAACCTCAAATTCCCGTCTCGCTTCTTGGTGATACCTGTAATAAATTGAAAATGTGAGTTTCTTTGAAGCTGCCCCCAAAATCATTTCCAACAAGTTGGCTCTGTTTGGGCAAGAGCCGGCCCGCTTCGCCACTCGAGCAATCCTAGCGGGCGTCTACCTCGGCATCATGACCGCGTTCGCGGCCTCCACCGCGCAGTTGCTCGACGAGTACGCGCCCGGCTGGGGCAAGTACGCGTTCGGCGCCATCTTCGCCTCCACGCTGTATATCATCATCGTCCTACAAGGCGAGCTCGCCACCGGTGACATGATGTTCATGACCTACGGGTCCATACACAAACTGACCGCCTTCTGGCGAGGCGTTCTCCTGGTCCTGTTCGTCACCTTCTTCAACCTCGTCGGCGCCGTAGTCATCGCTTGGCTCATCTCGCGGACCACCATCGGCCAGCACGTCGAAGCGGACAGCTTCCTCCACGGGCTCCTCGTGGCCAAACTGCAGAAATCCTCCGCCACCTTGTTTGTCGAGGCGATCCTGGCCAACATGGTGGTCAACATCGCCTTCATGCTGGCCACCCAGGCCGGCAAGGACTACAGCGCCAAGCTGTGGGGCGTCATCTTGATTATTCCGTCGTTCGCGACCATGAGCTACGAGCACTCCATCGCGAACTTCATCCTCACCACCCTCGGCGGCTTCACCCTCGGCCCCGACGCGATCGAGGGCTTCACCGCTTGGAACGTGATTCGAAACTGGTCCGTTGTGTGGCTGGGCAACTTCGTCGGCGGCGGCCTGATCATGGGTGGCCTTTACGGATGGCTGAACCTGACGAAGACCGACTATAAGGACTAGCTGCTCCCTTACGCTTGCCTGCGGCGTGCGCGCTCGACATCAACCTTTTCGAGCTCGTGCGCCGCTTTTTCTGTCCGCGTGCCGCGACACCGCTGGGCTCGCATCGCGACGCGGGCTGGCGTGTCTGGAAAGATGGTCGGCGTGAATACTCCAGCAGTTCAGCCATCTGCACAGCCGACCGCGTCCCCCGCGGGCAACGACCCGCTCGATGCGGTCCGCACCCTGCGCGACACGCTGGCGGCAACCACGCTCGCGCCCGACGTGGCTGCGGACGCCAACGCCGTGGTCAACCAGCTGGACGACTACATCCTGCCGCGCCTGGCTAATCTCGACGCGCCACTTTTAGCCGTCATCGGCGGCTCCACCGGATCCGGCAAGTCCACCCTGGTCAACGCGCTTTTGCGAGAGCGCGTCTCCAACCCCGGCGTCATCCGCCCCACCACCCGCCAACCGGTGCTCGTGGCCAACCCGGCAGACGCGGAGTGGTTCAACTCCCCTCGCGTGCTGCCTGGTCTCACCCGCTCCCACGGCGCGGGCAACGAACAGTCGACCGCGCTTCGCATCGTGGAGACGCAAAGCATCCCGCAGGGGCTTTCGCTTCTCGACGCACCGGATTTCGATTCCATCGACGACCGCAACCGCGCGCTCGCTTCCCAGCTGCTCGCCGCTGCCGATTTGTGGATCTTCGTCACCACTCCGGCGCGCTACGCCGACCAGCTCGTGTGGAATTTCTTGAACGACGCGGCCGGCCGCGGCATCGAGGTCCTGGTGGTGCTGAACCGCCTCGACGAGGTCGCCCAGAAGACCGTGCCGCAGGACCTGCGCCGCATGATGGACGAGGCCGGCCTGACAGGCGCCACCGTTTTCACGGTGCCGTTCGTGGCCGACCTGGGCAAAGATGCAGCAGCCGCAGACGAGTTCTTGGACGCTGCGCTGGTCAGCCCCTTACGCGACTACCTGCAGCGCTTGGCGGAGGATTCAGCCGCCCGCCGCGCGGTCGCCGGCAAGACGGTCGCGGGCGCGCTCGAGGGCGCGCTAGACCGGGTATCCGCCATCACGGAGAGCCGCCAGCGCCGCGAGGACTTCGCCAACCAGCTCGACGAATCCATCTTCGAGCTGTACAAGTCCGCGCACCGCCACATCATTGACGCGACCTCCGACGGCAAGATGCTGCGCGCCGAGGTCATGGACCGCTGGCAGGACGTCGTCGGCACATCCGACGTGATCAGGGGTTTTGAGCGGTGGTTTTCGCAGACGGTGGACAAGGTCGGCAGCTTTTTCTCCGGTGAACCGGCGCCGATCCGCGAGGTGGAGACCGAGCTCGAGTCCGGCCTGCACGCCGTGATCGTGGACGCGGCCGACACCGCCGCCTCCCGGGCCTGGGCGCACGTCGGCGCCGTCGCACCGGAGCTGCGCCAGCACGCCGATCCGTCTCTTGCGCGCGCGAGCGAGGACATCAACGCCCGCGCGGCGCAGCTGATCCGCGACTGGCAGTCCGGCATTGTCGAGCACATTCAGGAGACCGCCGGCGAGAAGCGCCAGCGCGCCCGCGTCATGTCGCTGGGCCTGAACGTGGCCACGGTAGCGCTGATGCTCATGGTCTTCTCCACCACCGCGGGTCTGACAGGTGTGGAGGTCGGCATCGCGGGCGGCTCAGCTGTGGTTGGCCAGAAGCTGCTCGAGACAATCTTTGGAGAGGACACCGTCCGCCGCATGGCCTCAGACGCGCGCCGCGACCTCGACATGCGCCTCGACGACCTGCTGCGCGAGGAGCGCGAGCGCTACTTCTCGCTCACTGACCCCCTACTCCAGGGCGCATCCGCGGAAACCATCCGTCAGGCGGCGGATGGGGCTCGAGGGGCCGTCGATAAGCGGTTCCCGGGTGTGCTCACACCGCTGCCCGCACCTGCTGCCAACCCTCCTGCGGTACGCGAGGACGTCCAGGCGAGCTTTGAAAGCGGCACGCTGCGCGGCCTGTTCGACCAGCTGCGCGGCACGTTCGGGCAGGAGCGAAACTAATGGGCATCTTTTCTGCGAAGCCCACCCTCGGCGAGCGGCTAAACGCGCTGGATGAGGCCGCCGACATTGCCGCGCCGTACCTGCCCCAGGTGGAGGTTCACCAGCTCAAGCGCGTCGCGACGTCTGGCGCCGAACGCCGCGCGCTGTCCGCCGAGCACACCGTGGTGGGCTTCTTCGGCGCAACCGGCTCCGGCAAAACAAGCCTCTTTAACGCGGTCGTCGGCGAGGACTTGGGCAAGGCTGCGGCGAGGCGCCCCACCACGTCCTCCCCGCTCGCCGCCGTCTGGCACCCGGAGGGCTCCGAGGAACTCCTGGACTGGTTGGGAGTTGAGGACCGCCGCAACCGCGAGGGCGATTTCGCCCCGCACGCTGGCCCCATCATCCTGCTCGACCTGCCCGATTTCGACTCGGTCGAACTGTCGAACCGCGAGATCGCCACGCGCCTCGCCGGCCAGGTGGACGTGCTGGTGTGGGTGTCCGACCCGGAGAAGTACGCCGACTCCGTTATCCACGAACAGTTCATTCGACCGCACGCCGGCCACGCCGCGGTAACGCTTGCGGTGCTGAACAAAGCCGACCTGCTCCACCCGCTCGACCGGCCGACGGTTGCTGGCAGCTACAAGGAGCTTTTGCTTGCCGACGGCCTGTCAAACATCACCGTCATCCCCACCTCAACCCGCAGCGGCGACGGGATCGACGACCTGCGCGGCGCAATCGCGAAGGTGGCGAAAGCCCACAACGCCCAGTCCGCCCGCATCGAGGCCGACATCAAGGCCGCGACCCGCGAGTTCCTCCCCGCCCGCGAGGCCGGCGCCGTGGACAAACATGCGAAGAAACAGCTCGACGCTGTGCTTTCGCAGGCCGCCGGCGCAGACCGCATCGCCGACACCACGGCTGCGGCCTACCGCAAGCGCCTGCGCGAGCGCACCGGCTGGCTGCTGACATCCTGGATCACCCGTTTCAGGCCCGACCCCTTGAAGCGGCTGGGCTTGCGCGAAGAGGCCGACGAGGTCGGCGTGCACCGCACCTCCATGCCGGAGCTTGACGCCGCGTCCAAGGCGGTGGCTAACAAAGGACTGCGCGACTACTCCCACGCCGCTGCTGAGGGACTGCCCCACGCGTTTTCCGCCGCTATCGCCGACCGCACCGAAGACATCTCCCAGGCGCTGCCCTCGGAGCTGGACCGCTCGATCGCACGCACGCAGCTGCCCGCGGAGCCGTCGAAGGGCTGGTCGATCCTCACTGTCTTCCAATGGCTCGCGCTCGTCGCGGCACTTATCGGCGTCATCTGGTACCTCGTGGTGGCGTTCGTGCCCGGTGTGCTCACCCCGCTCGTGGGCGATAACCTCGTCCCGCAGGTCGAGGGCTGGCCGGTGCCGACGCTGTTGATCATGGCCGGACTGCTCATCGGGTTGGTAATCGGCCTGATTACCTCCGTCTTCGGCGGGGTGATCGGCGGTAACGTGCGCCGACGCACCCGCGCAGCAATACAGAAAGAGGTGGCGGCCACCTCGCAGACCACCGTCGTCGAACCGCTGCAGGCGATCCGCAACGACTACGACCACTTCGCCAACCGCATCACCACCGCCGCCAAGTAGGTACGTTGGGGTGGCATGACAACGCGAATCCCCAACGTGCTTTCCATCGCCGGCACCGACCCAACAGGCGGCGCCGGCATTCAGGCTGATTTGAAGTCGATCTCCGTCGCAGGCGGGTTCGGCATGTGCGTGGTCACCTCACTCGTCGCGCAGAACACCCAGGGCGTGCGCGAAATCCACACCCCGCCGCAGGAGTTCCTTCAGGCCCAGCTCGCTGCCGTGTTCGACGACGTCCAGGTCGACGCGGTCAAGGTGGGCATGCTTGGCGACGCCGCCACCACAAACACAGTCTCCGAGTTCCTGAAGGGCCAGGGCGTGCCCGTCGTGGTGGTCGACCCGGTGATGGTGGCGACCTCCGGCGACCGCCTCCTCACCCAGGACGCGGAAGAGGCGCTTCGCCAGTTTGTGAAGGATCACGCCACCGTGGTCACGCCGAACATCCCAGAGTTGGCGGTGCTGACGAATAACGCTGAGGCTGAAAGCTTCGAAGAAGCGCTCGAGCAGGGCCGCGACTACGCCCGCGCGACCGGCGTGGCGGTGCTGGTAAAGGGTGGGCATTTGAGCGGCGACGCCGCATCCAACGCGCTGGTCCAGCCCGACGGGACCACGGACGTCGCCGAGGTACCCCGCGTGGACACCAAGAACACCCACGGCACGGGGTGTTCGCTGTCCTCAGCGCTGGCAGCGCGCCTGCTGCTGGATTCGGACCCCGCTGCCGCGCTTGCCTGGACCTCGACCTGGCTGCACGAGGCGATCGCCT
The DNA here is from genome assembly GCF_036881695.1 of Corynebacterium sp. Marseille-Q4381. Lineage (NCBI taxonomy): Bacteria > Bacillati > Actinomycetota > Actinomycetes > Mycobacteriales > Corynebacteriaceae > Corynebacterium > Corynebacterium sp. Marseille-Q4381. Next base: position 237,292 of record NZ_JBAJNR010000002.1, read on the forward strand.
CAGCCGACGAGCTCAACGTGGGCAAAGGCCACGGACCCGTGCACCACTTCCACCGGCTCTACCGCTTGGCGGACGGGGTCTAAGCCGCCCCTACTCGTAGCGCAGCGCCTCGATGGGGCGCATGCGCGCGGCTCGGCTGGCCGGGTACCAGCCGAAGAAGAGCCCGATCGCGAGCGAGAACAGCAGCGCGATCAGTACGGCGCTTACCGGTGGCAGCGCCATACTGCCCATCGCCGAGGTGCCGGCCATACCCACCGCGGTACCCAGCAGCACCCCGATGACGCCGCCGAGCAGGCAGATCATCATGGCCTCTGTCACGAACTGGGTGCGCACCGCCCGGCGGGTGGCGCCCAGCGCCATTCTCACGCCGATCTCCCGGGTGCGCTCGGTGACGGACACCAGCATGATGTTCATCACGCCGATGCCGCCGACCAAAAGCGAGATGCCGCCGATAGCCGAGATGACGAGGCTGATCATGGACATCGTCTGGTTGACTTGATCAATTTCGGACTTGGTGTCGAGCACCTTCGCCTCGAAATCCGCGTCGTCTGCGTACGCCTGCTCCGCCCACGTGGTGACGTCTTGGGACACGCTGTCCGTGCCCTCTGGGGTGAGCGCGCGGATCTGCATCATGGAGAAACCCTGGACGGGGTCGCTAGCAAGCCGGGCTTGCGCTGTGTACGGCACGTAGATCAGCGCGTCCTCCGGAACGTAAACCAGCGGCGAGGACTTCGCAGCCCGCCCGTAGGCGCCAACCACCTGGAAGCTGGCGTAGCGCCCGCCGACCTCGACGTCGAGATTCGCGCCGACGGCCGAATCGGGGTCCCCGTTGAAATACTTCTCCACGACTTCCGGGGAGATAACGGCGACCGCCCGATCAGCGGCGATGTCGTCGTCGGTGAACACTCGCCCGGCGGTCAGGGTGTGGTTCTGGACCTCGATGTAGTCCGCGTTGACGAACTCGACTCCAGCCTTGCCCTCGTTCAGCCCCCGGGTGACGCGGGCGGTCTCGCGGCCGGCGTCGAGCGCAATGCCTTGGATTTGCGGACCAATGTAACCGCGGAGTTGGTCCACCATCTCGGGCGTGATGAGCGATTCCTCCGGAACTTCCTCGTAGTACCAGGTGTCTGCGTCTTGCTCGGTTTGGCGAGCTTTGACTTGCACGTTAACGTCGTTCAGCCCGAACTGCTCAAAGTCGTCCAAGAGCTGCTGCTGCATTCCCTTACCAAGCGACATAATCGCCACCACTGCCGCGATGCCGATAATCACGCCGAGAAGTGTCAGCACCGAGCGCAGCTTGTTGGCCCGCAGGCTCGTGCTTGCAAGCCTGAGCGCCTCGCGGGGATTCACTCCTGCTCGCCGCCGTTATCAAGCAGCGCGACCCGGGTGCCCACCCTGTCGCGGTAGTCCCCCGGCGACTTCACCACGCGCGTGCCCTCGGGCAAACCTTTAACCTCGGCCTCGAGGTCGGTGACGAGTCCGAGGGTGACGTCAGCGCTCGCGACGTCGTACTCCTCCTCGGAGCCGTCGACTGGGGTGAGCACGATGACGGAGTAGGAGCCGTTGTTGTCGATAACCGCCTCGCGGGGCACGGTTAGCGTCTCCTTCGCCGTGCCAGTGGTGATCTGCACCTTCGCGGTGCCGCCGATGCGGAGCCCCTCCGTGTCGCCGGTGACTTCGATGGTGACGGGGAACTCCGGCCGCGCCGGGGCTTGGCCGCCCTCGGGCCCGCCCGGGGCTGGCGCCGCAACAGAGGAAATGTCGGTGACCTTGCCGCGGTACTGTTTCATCCCGCTGCTCGGAGTAGTGAAGGTGACCTCGTTGCCCACCGTGATCTTGCCCGAGTCAACCTCGTTCACGTTCGCGGTAAGGATGAGCCGGTTCGGGTCTGCGACGGTGACAAGGTGCCCCGCCGACGGTTGACCGCGCTGCGCGATGACCTCGGTGACCACCCCGTTCATCGGGGAGCGGACCTCGCCGGAGGCGACATCGACGCGCAGCTGGCTCTGCCCCACCTCGGCAGCAGCCTGGGACGCGCTCAGGCTGCGCTGCGCCTGGTCCACGCTGGAGGCGGTGGCTGCCAGCTCCTGCTGCACCGACAGGCGCGTGACCTCGAGAGCGATATCGGCGTTGTTCTTCGACTGGAACGCCTGGGAAACCGCGCGCTGCTTCGCCTCCAAATCGGCGTCGACTGCCTGGAGGGAGGCATCGTAGGCGCGCTGCGCGGCGTCCAGCTCGCGCTGGGCGCCGGTGTAGCGCTCATCCGCCTCGAGGATGCCGATGACGGGGCCCATCTGGTCGATCTGCGAGGTCAGCGCCGAGACCACGTTGTTGACGTTCGCGCGCACCGAATCCAACCCGGCAAGCGTGACGTTGCGGCGGGCCGCGTCGACCGCGTTCGCCTGCTGCACGATGTCGGGGTCCATGCCGGACTCGTGGAGTTGCTTTTGGTGGTTGAAGGTGGCCAACGCGTCGTCGTAAAGCAGCTGAGCCTCGCGCTGCGCCGCCTCGGCTTGCGTGATGCGGCTGTTGAGCCCGCGGTTCAGCGCCTCCTGCTGCTGCCCCAGCTCCTGCTGGGCGCGCTGGAGCTCGTTCTGCGACGCCACGTCCGACGTCATCTGCTGCGCCCGCTGGGCATCGAGCTCGCGCTGCGCGCTCGAGGTGTCGACCCGCGCGACGATCTGGCCCTCCTGCACCGGCTGGCCGACGCGGACGTCGATAGCCGTGACGGGACCTGTCAGTGTGGTGGTCAGCGCGACCACCTCCACCGAACCGATGTTGGCGCTCGCCGACACCTTTGAAACCACGTCCTTCGGCGCCAGCTGCACCGTGTCCGATGCGGGCACGGCCCCGGTGCCGTCCCCGCAGGCAGCAAGGAGAAGCGCCGCGAGAACCGGCGCGCTACGAGCAGCGAGCTTTCGAGTTTTCACGCAGTTAGGATAGCAAAGCTACCGGCGCTACTCGACGGTCACAGACTTAGCCAAGTTGCGCGGCTGGTCGACGTTGAGGCCCTTCGCCTCCGCCACCGCGCAGGCGAAGACCTGCAGCGGCACCGTCGCCAGCAGCGGCTGCAGCAGGCCCGCTGATTCAGGGATGCGGATGATGTGGTTGGCGAACTGGACCACGTCCTCGTCGCCCTCCTCCGCAATGACGATGGTGACGGCGCCGCGGGCGCGCACCTCCTGGATGTTGGAGACAACCTTGGCGTGCAGGTTGTTGCGGGACAGCTTCGACGGGACGATGACGAAGACCGGCTGCCCCTCCTCCACAAGCGCGATCGGGCCGTGCTTGAGCTCGCCTGCGGCGAAGCCCTCCGCGTGCATGTAGGCCACTTCCTTCAGCTTCAGCGCGCCCTCCAGGGCGACCGGGAAGCCGACGTGGCGGCCGAGGAAGAGCACCGACTTGGCGTCCGCCAGCTCGTCGCCCAGCTCGCGCACCTCGCCTGCGCGGTCCAGCACCTGCTGGATCTTGTCCGGCATTTCCTGCAGCTGCGCCACAATGCGGCGGATCTCATCGGCGTACTTGTTGCCGCGCACCTGCGCCAGGTACAGGGCGAGCAGGTACGCCGCAACAATCTGGGAGATGAACGCCTTCGTCGACGCCACGGCGATCTCGGGGCCGGCGTAGGTGTAGAGCACGGCATCCGCCTCGCGCGGAATGGAGGCGCCCACGGTGTTGCAGATCGCGATTACCTTCGCCCCCTGCTCGCGCGCGTGGCGCACAGCCATGAGCGTGTCCATCGTCTCGCCGGACTGGGAAACCGCCACGACCAAAGTCTGCTCGTTGACAATCGGGTCGCGGTAGCGGAACTCGTGCGCGAGCTCCACCTCCGTCGGGATGCGACACCAGTGCTCGATTGCGTAGCGGGCCACCTGGCCAGCGTAGGCTGCGGTGCCGCATGCCACGATGATGATCTTGTTCACCGAGCGCAGCACCGACTCATCAATGCGCAGCTCGTCGAGGGTGAGCGCGCCGGTGTCGTCGAAACGGCCGTAGAGCGTGTCGCGCACAGCAGCGGGCTGGTCGTGAATCTCCTTCTCCATGAAGGAGTTGTAGCCGCCCTTCTCGGCGGCTGTGATGTCCCACTCGACGCGGAATGCCTTGCCTTCAGCAGCCTCCCCGTCGAAGGTGATGATGTCATAGCCGTCCGCCGTGACGGTGACAATCTGGCCGTTGTCCATCTCGACCGCGTCGCGGGTGTACTCGATGAAGCCGGAAACGTCCGAGCTCAGGAAGTTTTCGCCCTCGCCGGTGCCGATCACCAGCGGCGAGTTCCAGCGCGCCGCCACAATTTTGTCGGGTTGGTCCGCGTGGATCGCCAGCAGGGTGAACGCGCCCTCGAGGCGCTGCGCGGTCAGCTGCATCGCCTTTGTCAGGTCCGCGCCTGCTTCTGCGTTGTAGATGTCCAGCAGCAGCGTCGCCGCAACCTCGGTGTCCGTCTCAGAGGCGAAGGCGTAGCCCTTGCCCGCAAGCTCCGCCTTCAGCGCGGCGAAGTTCTCGATGATGCCGTTGTGCACCACCGCCAGCTTGTTGCCGCCGACGACGTGCGGGTGCGCGTTCTCGTCCGTTGGGCCGCCGTGGGTGGCCCAACGGGTGTGGCCGATGCCCAGGCTGGAAGTGTCCAGCGGGTTGTCCGCGATTTCGGCCTCTAGGTCGGCGACTTTGCCCGCCTTCTTCCGGCACTCGATGGTGCCGTTCGCCGCGATGGCGACACCGGCTGAGTCGTAGCCCCGGTACTCCAACCTGCGCAGCCCATCAATGATCACGTTCTTGGCGTCGCGCTGCGCATTCGCAGCGACATATCCGACGATTCCACACATGGGAAAAACGCTACACGCGATCACCCACGTGGGTAGAAAATAGGTACGCTCAGGTGCTTTCTTCGATGCCGGCGATGTCCCGGGCGGCCTGTTTGGCAAAGGGCGCCACACCCATCAACGTCGCCGAACCTTCGCCGTTCCAGTTGCCGTAGCCAACAAGGTGCAGATTGTCCACCACAGGTTCGCGACCGCGAACGAGGTGACGGAACGGGCCGAGGGCTGGCCGGAAGCCAGTGCACCAGATCAGGTGGTCGTGATCAAGCTCATCCAGGTTGTGGAACATGGGCGTGGCGGTGAGCTGGTGGGAATCGCGGAGCTCACGGAGACGAGGAAGCGCGACAATGTCCCCGAGATCCGGCCCAGCAATGCCGCCCAGGATCTGTCGGCGGCTGCGGAGGAAAAGGTCTCGTCCGTCGACGTCATCAGGCATCCAGCGAGGCTCACCCCGCGTGAACCACGTGACCTCCGCAGTGCCAATGAGGTCCCCGGCGATCTGCGCACCCGAGTTCGCACCGCCAACCACCGCGACCTTTGCGCCGCGGAACGGTTCAGGCCCAGGGTAGGTGACCGTGTGCCACTGACGCCCGCGGAACGTGCCGGGATAGTGGGGCACAAAAGGCGCGGACCAAGTGCCCGTCGCGGCGACAAGATGGTTTGCAGTGAATTGACCGGCGCACGTATCCAAGCGGAACACCCCGCTGTCGTGTTCCACGTCTCGGACATCGACCGGGCGTCGAACGGGCAGGTCGTATCTGCGTTCGTAGCGTTCGAGGTAATCGACGACGTGGCTCGCCGGCGGATACCCCGGGTGCGGCGGCATAGGCCAGCCGGGCAGGTTAGAAAATCCTGCGGCCGAAAACAGCGTGAGCGAAGGCCACGCATGCAACCACGCCCCGCCTGGGGCTTCTTGGTTGTCCAAGACGAGGAAGTCCACCCCAAGGCGGCGCAGGTAATAGGCGGTGGCTAGGCCGGATTGACCACCACCAACGATGATGGCGGTATGGTGCTCAGCCAACGAAACCCACCACTTTCGGCATGCGCGGTAGCGCCGCCATGACCTTGGGCAGGTGATTCATGACGGCGAGTCTAGTCAGTTGCCCATAGGTACGGCGAAACCCGCCTCGGCCCTGGAGTTGGGCTGGGCGGGTTGACGCTTGCGTCGATAAGCGGTGCTTGCTTAACGAGCCTTCTCGATGATCTCGACGAGACGGAAGTGCTTGTCCTTGGACAGCGGGCGGGTCTCCTCGATGCGGACGAGATCGCCGATGCCGGCGGAGTTGGTCTCGTCGTGCGCCTTCACGCGCGTGGTGGTACGGACGATCTTGCCGTACAGCGGGTGGGACTTGCGGTCCTCAACCTCAACCACGATCGTCTTGTCCATCTTGTCGGACACGACGTAGCCGCGGCGACGCTTCTGCAGGCCCTTCTCCTTCGGCTTCGCCTCAGTGTGCTTCGGGCCCTTGCCAGTGTTGTTCTCAGTCACGTTTGCCTCAGTCATGGTTATGCCTCAGCTCCTGCAGACTCGGGTACAACGGACAGGCCGAGCTCGCGCTCGCGCAGCACGGTGTAGATGCGTGCGATGTCGCGCTTCACGGTGGAGATGCGGCGGTTGTTGGTCAACTGACCCGTCGCGAGCTGGAAGCGCAGGTTGAACAGCTCTTCCTTCGCCTCGGACAGGCGGGTGCGCAGCTCATCGTCGTTGAGCTCGCGGAATTCGGATGCGGGGGTACCGGTAGCCATTAGAACTGGTCCTCCTTCTTGATCACGCGGGTCTTGCACGGCAGCTTCGCGCCAGCGCGGCGCAGAGCCTCCATAGCAGTCTCCTCGTTCGGGTAGGACATCTCGAAGAGGATGCGGCCCGGCTTCACGTTGGCCACCCACTTCTCAACCGGGCCCTTACCGGAACCCATACGCACGCCGAGCGGCTTCTGGGTCAGCGGACGGTCCGGGAAGATGTTGATCCAGACCTTACCGCCGCGCTTGACGTGGCGGTTGATCGCGATACGAGCGGACTCGATCTGGCGGTTGGTGATGTAGGCCGGCTCGAGAGCCTGCAGGCCGTAGTCACCGAAGTTGATCTGGTTGCCGCCCTTGGACACGCCGGAACGGCCCGGACGGTGCTGACGGCGGTACTTCACGCGCTTAGGAATAAGCATGTTTAGCCCTCCTGCTTCTGCTCGGCGCGCTGCTGGCGGCGCTGGCCACCGCGGCGCGGGCGGCGATCGCGGTCGCCGCGGCCACCGCGCTCGTTCTTCGGTGCGTTGAGCTCAGACTCACGAACGCCACCGACGACATCGCCCTTGTAGATCCACACCTTGACGCCGATGACGCCGAAGGTGGTGTGTGCCTCTGCCGTGCCGTAGTCGATCTCCGCACGAAGGGTGTGCAGGGGCACGCGGCCTTCGTGGTAGCGCTCGACACGGGACATCTCAGCGCCGCCCAGACGGCCAGAGGTCATCACCTTGATGCCCTTGACCTGCGGGTTGCGCATCGCGGACTGGATAGCCTTGCGCATCGCGCGGCGGAACGCCACACGGTTGACAAGCTGCTCAGCGATCGACTGCGCGACCAGGGTCGCGTTGGCGTCGACGTTCTTGACCTCGATGATGTTGAGGGCGACCATCTTGCCGGTGAGCTTCTCCAGCTCGCGGCGGATGCGGTCAGCCTCAGCGCCGCGGCGGCCAATCACAATGCCCGGTCGGGCGGTGTGAATGTCCACGCGGACGCGGTCGCGGGTGCGCTCGATGACAACATCGGCGATACCGGCGCGCTCGAGGTTCTTCTCCAGGTACTCCCGGATCTTGATGTCCTCAGCAACGTAGTCGGCGTAGTTCTTGTCGGCGTACCAGTGGGACTTCCAATCGGAAGTGATACCCAGGCGCAGGCCGTGGGGGTGGATTTTCTGACCCATTAGTTCGCCTCTTCCTTGGACTCGACGACAACAGTGATGTGGGAGGTGCGCTTCCGGATCTGGAATGCGCGGCCCTGTGCGCGCGGCTGGTAGCGGCGCATGGTCGGGCCCTCGTTGGCGTAGCACTCTGCGATAACCAGGGTGCGCGGATCCAGGCCGAAGTTGTTCTCGGCGTTGGCCGCTGCGGACGCGACGACCTTGGCAACCGGCTTAGCGGCGTCCTGCGGCGCGTACTTCAGAATTGCGAGGGCCTCGGACACGGACTTCCCGCGGACGAGAGCCAGCACGCGGCGGGCCTTCATCGGGGTAGTGCGCACGAACTTGGCCGTCGCGGATGCAGTGGTGATGGTCTCAGCCATTGCTTATCGACGTCCCTTCGTTTCCTTGACGTGACCCTTGAAGGTCTTGGTGGGTGCAAACTCGCCGAGCTTGTGGCCGACCATGGACTCGTCTACGAACACCGGCACGTGCTTGCGTCCGTCGTGGACAGCAAAGGTGTGGCCGATGAAATCGGGGAGAATGGTCGAGCGGCGAGACCAGGTCTTGATGACCTGCTTGGTGCCGGCCTCGTTCTGAGCGTCCACCTTGTTGAGGAGGTGCTCATCGACGAACGGGCCCTTCTTCAGGCTGCGTGGCATGTAGTCTTACCTCCTCTTAGCGCTTCTTCGTGCGACGGCGGCGCACGATCATGTTGTTCGAGTAACGGTTCGGGTTGCGGGTGCGGCCTTCCTTCTGGCCCCACGGCGAAACCGGGTGGCGACCACCGGAGGTCTTACCCTCACCACCACCGTGCGGGTGGTCAACCGGGTTCATAACCACACCACGCACGGTCGGGCGCCAGCCCTTCCAGCGCATGCGGCCGGCCTTACCCCAGCGGATGTTGATCTGGTCGGCGTTACCGACCTCACCAACGGTTGCGCGGCAGCGGATGTCCACGCGGCGGATCTCGGAGGACGGCATACGCAGCACTGCGTAGGAGCCTTCCTTACCCAGAAGCTGGATGGACGTACCTGCGGAACGGGCGAGCTTGGCGCCTGCGCCCGGCTTCAGCTCCACGCAGTGGATGGTGGTACCCGTCGGGATGTTGCGCAGCGGCAGGTTGTTGCCAACCTTGATGTCGGCGTTCGGACCGGACTCGATCACGGTGCCCTGGGTCAGACCCTTCGGCGCAATGATGTAGCGCTTCTCACCGTCGTAGTAGTGCAGCAGCGCAATGTTGGCGGTGCGGTTCGGGTCGTACTCGATGTGAGCGACCTTTGCCAGCACGCCGTCCTTGTCGGAACGGCGGAAGTCGATCACGCGGTAGCGACGCTTGTGGCCGCCGCCGCGGTGGCGGGTGGTGATGTGGCCGTGAGAGTTGCGGCCACCCTTCTTCGGGAGCGGGCGCAGCAGGGACTTCTCCGGAGTCGAGCGAGTGATTTCCTCGAACTCGGAAACAGAGCTGTTGCGGCGACCCGGGGTTGTCGGCTTGTACTTGCGAATAGCCATAGTGTGTCCTTTTCTATCGGTATCTTCGTGATACGAGAGCCACGGTCTTAGACCGTTGCGCCGCCGAAGATGTCGATGGAGTCGCTGCCCTCGCGGAGAGTGACGTAGGCGCGCTTGGTGTCCTTGCGCTTACCGAAACCGGTGCGGGAGCGCTTGCGCTTGCCCTCGCGGTTCGCGGTGTTCACCGAAGCAACGTCGACGCCAAAGATCTCTTCCACGGCAATCTTGATCTGGGTCTTGTTCGCAGACGGGTTCACGAAAAACGTGTACGTGTTCTGCTCCATCAGCGCGTAGGTCTTCTCAGAGAGAACCGGGGCGATGATGATGTCGCGAGCGTTGGCGATCTTAGCCATTTACTTCTCCTCCTCCGTAGCGCCGGCTGCAGCTGCGAGCTCGTTGCCGCGGTTGATGAAGGTGTGCAGTGCCTCGACCGTAAACACGACGTCGTCAGCGTTGAGCACGTCGTAGGTGTTCAGCATGTTCGGAGAGATGATGTGGACGCCCGGCAGATTCCGTGCGGAAAGACGGGAGTTGACATCCTCGCTGCCGGTAACCAGCAGAACGGACTTACGGTCGGTCAGGCGCTCGATGAAGGCGCGGGCGGACTTTGTCGACGGGGTCTGGCCCGGGACAAGGTCCTCCACAACGTGGATGCGACCGTTGCGTGCGCGGTCGGTCAGTGCGCCTGCGAGAGCTGCCTTGATCATCTTCTTGGGGGTGCGCTGCGCGTAGGAACGCGGCTGCGGACCGTGAACGGTGCCACCGCCGGTGAAGTGCGGCGCGCGGATCGAACCCTGGCGGGCGCGACCGGTGCCCTTCTGGCGGAACGGCTTCTTGCCACCGCCGCGGACCTGGCCGCGGGTCTTGGTGGCGTGGGTGCCCTGGCGGGCTGCCGCGAGCTGCGCGATAACAACCTGGTGCATCAGCGCAATCGAAGCCTCGCGGTCAAAAAACTCTGCCGGAAGCTCAACGGTGCCGTTGGTAGCTCCCTCAGCGGTGTGGACGTCGAGCGTCAAGTTCGTCATGCGTGAGCACCGCCCTTCACTGCGGTCTTGACGGTAACAAGGCTGCCCTTCGGGCCCGGGATAGCGCCCTTGATCAGGATCAGGTTGTTGTCGCCGTCGATGCGTTGGATCTTCAAGTTCTGGGTAGTAACGCGGTTACCGCCCATGCGGCCAGCCATGCGCTTGCCCTTGAACACGCGGCCCGGGGTAGCGCAGGCGCCGATGCCGCCGACGCGGCGGTGCGATGCCTGGTTACCGTGGGCAGCACCCTGGCCGGCGAAGCCGTGGCGCTTCATGGCGCCGGCGTAGCCCTTGCCCTTGGTGGTGCCGACGACGTCGACGTAGGTGTCGCCGTCGAAGATGGTCGCGTTGAACTCCTGGCCGACCTCGTACTCGGAGGTGTCGTCCATACGGATTTCAGCCACGTAGCGGCGCGGGTTCACGCCAGCCTTTTTGAAGTGGCCAGCCTGCGGCTTCTTCGCCTTACGGGGATCGATGTCGCCGTAAGCGATCTGGATGGCGGAGTAGCCATCGGTCTCTGGGGTACGGATCTGGGTGACCACGCACGGACCAGCTTGGACGACGGTAACCGGGATAACTCGGTTGTCCTCGTCGAAGATCTGGGTCATGCCGATCTTCTTGCCCAGAATCCCTTTCTGGTTGTCAGACATTTTTGTTCTCCTGCTTACTGGATGTTCACGTCAACGCTGGCCGGAAGGTCGATGCGCATAAGCGCGTCGACGGTCTTCGGCGTCGGATCGAGAATATCGATGAGGCGCTTGTGGGTGCGCATCTCGAAGTGCTCGCGAGAATCCTTGTACTTGTGCGGAGAACGAATGACGGCGTACACGTTCTTTTCAGTGGGCAACGGCACCGGTCCAACGACGCGGGCACCCGTGCGGGTGACCGTCTCAACGATCTTCTTCGCGGATGCGTCGATCGCTTCGTGGTCGTAGGCCTTGAGCCTGATGCGGATCTTCTGTCCCGCCACGCTTACCTCTTCCTCGCATCCCCACATTCCCGTTACTTGCCTTGAGTAAAGCTCGTATTCGGAATTGGTGGGGTTGTAGCTTGTAGTTTCTCTATAACGTTGTCCGGGCTGGGCCCTTGGCTCAACGCCAGTGTCGTTCAATGACTGCCATGACACTGCCGGAAAGATGGGGCGAACGGCGCAAAACTGCGCGTACGTGCCATTGCTTTCCCCGTCCCTTAATAGATAAGGAATAGGTGTCAGACTCGGAAGGGTGCGTGACCTTTCGCGTACTGCCGCTGTTTATTTGCCATGTCCCACCCCGGTGGGTGTGTCATGGTCGCTTCACCATCGCCGGTGCGTGCGCACGGGCCATGTCAAAGCAACCTGCGTATTTAAACACACGGCACAAAGTAAATGCAATTTCCGCTTGCCGACGCCCCGCGCAACACCAAACCCATTTCCTTAAAAGCAGGTAGGCTTGCCATGTACGTATCTCCCTTTGAAAGGACCCATCATGGCCCAGAACACCCCGGCTAACTCCACCTCCACCGAGACTACGGCGGCCGCGAACACTGCCGCCGCTACCCCGGCCGCTTCCACCACTTCGGCTGTTGAGCCGGAGCAGGTTCGCCCGCGCAACGAGAACCTGGAGACCGAGCACGGCACCACGGTTATCGACGACAACGTTGTGGGCAAGATCGCCGGCATCGCCGCCCGCGAGGTGTCCGGCGTGCACAACCTCGGCGGCGGTGCAGCCCGCATGTGGGGTGCTGTCCGCGAGTCCTTCACGTCCTCCACCAACGTGCAGCAGGGTGTCAACGTCGCTGTCCAGGACGGCCATGTGAACGTCGCTGTCGCCATCATCGCAGAATACGGCGTTGCTATTCACGAGCTGGCCAACGCCATCCGCGAGAACATCACCGTCGCCGTCACCCGCATGACCGGCCTGATCGTCGACCGTGTCGACGTCACCGTCCACGACGTTCACCTGCCGGAGCAGGAGACCGCCGCGCCCCAGGAACAGTACGACGAGCCGGTGAACTACCAGGCAGCTAACCCGGCTCTGGGCCAGTAGTTATGGCACAGGCCACCGTTACCCGCGAAACGGCCCACGCAGCGCGCGATGCCGCGCTAGGCGTGGACGGTGTGGCGGGCCTCGACGGGGGTCGCGTCGGCGAAGTCGCTCTCCTGCTTCCCGGAGAGCGCGTTGAGGGTCTGAAGCACGCGCAACGCGGCGACGCGGGAACCGGCATCGAGGCGCACATTGTCTTCGACGTCAGTTCCGGCAGGGACATCGAGTCTGTCGCCGGTGACGTGCGAAACGCGATTCTTGCCAACACGGACTTCACGTTCGTCGACGTCGTTGTCGCCGACGCTGTTGACGGCGCGTCCTCGTCCGACTAACCGGAAGACACTTCAACCGGAAACACTGGTGTTTTAACATGGATATCTTTGCGAACAAGACGGCTCTCGGCGTGCTTATCGGCGTTATCGTCGCGTTCTTCGTCACCTTCGGCGGAGCCCTCGGGCTGCTGTGGCTGCTGCTCTTCTCCGTCATCGGCGGCGTTGTCGGCGCCCAGCTCGACGGGCGCGTTGATTTGGCCCGCGCTGTGAGCACGACCTCCGGCAGAGGCCGAGGCTAATGGACGAGTCGTTTTACCACATCAGCGAAAAGGCGGTGGAGCGCGTCGCCGAGCTGGCGGCGCTGACCGTACCCGGCGTGCACCACCTCGACGCGCAGCTCGCCGGCATCGCTGGGCGCAAGTACCCGCGCGTTAACGTGCGCTTGGACTTGGCCTCCTCCATTGCTGCGGTCGATGCCGAAATCGCGACGACATACCCTGCGCCGGTCGCGGCGATCACCGACGCTGTGCGCGCCACGATCATCGCCCACATCCGAGCCCTGTGCGGCCTCGATGTGTCCCGCGTCAAGGTCACCGTCGCCCATGTGGAAAGCGACCCGCAGCAGGGCCGCGTCACATGGGACGACGTGGCGAGCCACACCGCTGAGCCAGAACCGGACGCAATCCGCGTGTCCCCGTCCCGCGTCACCTCTCCTGTGACGAAGGAGCGCGAAGAACTGACGCCGATCGAGGTCGCGGCCTCGTGGGAGGAAATGCGCGAAGTTACCGTCCCGGCGCCGCCCGAGGTCGAGCACGTCGAAGTGCCCGCGGAACCAGAGGTGGATCACGTGGCAACCCCCGAACCGGGCTACGTACGAACCTCCGGTTTCGTCGGCCCTGCCCGCGAACTCGAGGAGATTTCGGTGCCCCCAGAGCGCGAGGTTCGCGTCCCACTGCCGACCCGCCCGCAGGAGCTGGCAGCAATTCACGTCCACTCGACGGACGTTCACGGGGTGGACGTGCCGGAACCTCGCCCGCTCGTGCCCGCCCGCGCGCGGCCGAGGCCGGCGCTCGCACCTGTGTATGCGCACCAGACGCGGGTCGAGCCGGTTTCCTTGCCGCTGCGCAAGCCCCTGAAGCAGGTGCTGGTAGACCGCCCGCCGATGGTGGAGGTGTCGATTCCGCCAGCGCCGAAGCTGCGCCACGTCGCCCCTCCCCCACCACAGCAGGTGCTCCGGCCTGTTGCACCGGCGCCGCAGCCCCTGAAGCAGATCACGATCCGACCGGTGGAGAAGTACTATGACCGCACCCGTTAGAGAACGCGCGGCGGAACAGCCCCGCCCCCTCGGACCGCACCCTGGCGGCGAGCCGCGAGCGAACCCAGCTGCCCGATGGATCACCGTTGTGGTCGGGCTTGCGTTCCTCGCGCTTGCGGGCCTTTTGGCTCGGGAACTGTGGTTTGTATACCAAGACGAGCCTTTCACCTCGTGGGTGCAGCCCGTGCTCGACTTCTTAGCTAACCACGTGGTCGACGCTGTGGCTGTGACCGTGGGAATCATCATCTCGCTGATCGGCCTGTGGCTCATCATTGCCTCGTTCGTACCGCGCAAGCGCACCCACGTCCGCGTCAATTCCACCGCATCCGTCTGGATGCGCCCGGTCGACATCGCCCGGAAGGCCACGTCTACCGCCCGCGCTGAGACGGGCGGGGAAACGATCCGCTCTAAGGCAGACCGGAAGAAGCTGACCGTTGACGTGCCTGAAGACGGCACGGGAACAGCGCAGGAGCGCGTCGCAGCAGCACTCAACGGCGAATTTTACCGACTGCAGACCCCACCGGCGGTCACGGTGAAGACCACTGCACCGGTGCAGCCGAACCAGGCCGCTAACACCCAGGAGGTGGCACGATGACCAAGGGCCTCGCATTCTTCGACCGTTTCGTGACGTTTCTCATCGGCCTCCTTCTACTGGTTGCTGGCCTACTGCCCGCCGCGTTGTATTGGGATATCCCTTACGTCAGCGACTGGCTCAACCAGTTCGACCGCTCCGCAATTGCGGCGGTCACCGACCAGAGTTGGTACAACTCCGCGTTGATTATCTCCGCGCTCCTGCTGTTCCTGCTCGGACTCTGGTTCATCCTCGCCAACGTGCGCAGCCGGGCGTTCTCCAACCGCGAGATCACCCCGGCTGACCCGGCGCACGGAGAGACTGTCATCAATGTTCAGCGGCTGAGCGACGCAGCTTGCGCTGCCCTTTCCAGCGAGGAAGCTATCGCCAAGGCAGACTGCCGCGTGGCGATGGTCGGCCAGCGCCCGACCGCGACATTCACGGTCACCGCGGAACCCGAGTACCAGCTCGAGGAAGCAATTCAGGCGATCGAGCGAGCAAACGAGGACTTCCGTATCGCCAACCACACGATGGAGATCGATGCCGTGTGGAAGCTGCATCTGGACCGCGTAGCGGCCTAGACCTCTAGTAGCCAGACTGCCGCAACCGGCCCCAGCCGGCGAGTTTTACCGCCGCCCGCTGGGGCCACTTCCATTTCCCCGCCCGGTACCACCGCAACAGCGCGCCACGGGATAATCTCGAGTTCGGTCTCGCGCCCCGCGGTCGTCCACATACGAAGCCGCTGGCCTAGCACGGCCCGGCTTCCATCCTCGAAGAGAATAAGCCACCTAGCCGAACCCACTTCTGTCTGCTCGAGAAACGCAGTTCCCGGTGCACGCGCGGCGTCAATCACCGTCATCAACTCGACAACCCCCATCCGGTGCTCCGTCCCCTCCTCGTCGGTGATGACGAGGGGCCTCCCAGGGCCAGCTGGGCGCAGGCCCGAGTACCTCCACAGCCCGGGCATCCGGCGGGGGTCGTCGCCGCTGCGGGCAATGACCGTGCCGCCGGACAGCGTGACGGTCATACGCGGTGACGACGTAGCGATCACCGTCGGAGAGGCCGGCGCCGCTGTGATGAGGGCGGGGTGGCGGGAGGACACCTCATCGAGAAGCATCAAAAGCTCCTCTTCAGTCGAGCCCCAGGACAACCCCTTCGTCTGCAGCATGCCGATGAATGCCGGGAGCGAGAGATCGGGCTGGCCCTCCCAAGCGTCTTGGAGAGCGCTTATGAGCCGCGGGATCCGGGTGGGGTCTGATCCTTGCACGCAGCAAAGTGTACTGGACCCCAGAAACGCGAAAAGCCGCACCCCGTGGCGGGATGCGGCTCTTCTTAGCTAACTAACTGGTGCTAGCCAAGTCTCGAATTAGTCGAGGATCTTGGTAACACGGCCAGCGCCGACGGTGCGGGAGCCCTCGCGGATGGCGAAGCGCAGGCCCTCGTCCATAGCGACCGGCTGGATGAGCTCAACGGACATCTCAACGTTGTCGCCCGGCATAACCATCTCGGTGCCCTCCGGCAGCTTCACAACGCCGGTCACGTCGGTGGTGCGGAAGTAGAACTGCGGACGGTAGTTGTCGAAGAACGGGGTGTGGCGGCCGCCCTCGTCCTTGGACAGGACGTAGACAGAACCCTCGAACTTGGTGTGCGGGGTGTAAGCGCCCGGCTTGATAACGACCTGGCCACGCTCAACGTCCTCGCGCTTCAGACCGCGGAGCAGCAGAGCTGCGTTGTCGCCGGCCTCAGCGGTGTCGAGGAGCTTGTTGAACATCTCGATGGAGGTAACGGTGGTCTTCTGGGACTTCTCGCGGATACCGATGATCTCGACCTCATCGTTGAGGTTGAGGACACCGCGCTCCACACGACCGGTAACCACGGTACCGCGGCCGGAAATGGTGAAGATGTCCTCGATCGGCATCAGGAAGTCGCGGTCGGTCTCGCGGACCGGGTCCGGAATGGAATCGTCGCAAGCCTGCATGAGCTCAACGATAGAGTCGACCCACTTCTGCTCGCCCTCGAGAGCCTTCAGAGCGGAAATGTGAACGATCGGAGCTTCCTCGTCGTAGTCCTGCTCAGCCAGAAGCTCGCGGACCTCCATCTCGACGAGCTCGATGATCTCCTCGTCGTCAACCATGTCGCACTTGTTCAGCGCAACGAGGATGTACGGAACGCCCACCTGGCGAGCGAGCAGCACGTGCTCGCGGGTCTGCGGCATCGGGCCGTCGGTAGCAGCGACCACGAGGATCGCGCCGTCCATCTGAGCAGCGCCGGTGATCATGTTCTTGATGTAGTCGGCGTGGCCCGGGGCGTCAACGTGTGCGTAGTGGCGCTTCGGGGTGTTGTACTCCACGTGGGAGATGTTGATGGTAATGCCGCGCTCGCGCTCCTCCGGAGCCTTGTCGATGGCGGCGTAGTCGAACGCCTTGTTCTCCTCCGGGTACTGGTTAGCCAGCACGGTGGTGATGGCAGCCGTGGTGGTGGTCTTGCCGTGGTCGACGTGACCGATGGTGCCAATGTTGACGTGCGGCTTCGTACGCTCGAACTTTGCCTTTGCCACTTGTTGTCCTCCTGGACTTCATGGTGGCTACGACCTTCGCAGCCACGTGGTTTACATTTGCCTTGCTCCACGGCCCACTCGCGCAGGACGCCAAGCAACGACCATTTCACAATGTGCCAGTTACATGATCCTAGATTCTGAATGACCGTTTTACAAACCGGCCGATCCGTATCAAACCCGGACCTACCTAGTGGGTAACGGCCGGCTCAAACCCCGGCGATCTGCTTCGATCGCAGGGTCTCAGCGAGCCGCTACCCACCAGGTGATGCACTCCTCCCCCTCGTTCGACCCGCCGCCCTGGCTAGCGGCGACGGGCCGTCAGGAAAGGATGCGGGAGGCGCTGCCCGGCTTAGTTGCCGTTGCGCTCGTCGATGATCTCCTGTGCGACGCTCTGCGGAACCTCAGCGTAGGAGTCGAACACCATGGAGAAGTTCGCGCGGCCAGCGGTGGACGAACGCAGGTCGCCGATGTAGCCGAACATCTCGGACAGCGGCACCTTCGCGCGCACAACCTTGGCGCCCGAGCGGTCCTCCATCGCGTACACCTGGCCACGGCGGGAGCTGATGTCGCCGTTGACGGTACCCATGTACTCCTCAGGGGTGACAACCTCGACGGCCATGACCGGCTCGAGCAGAACCGGCTTCGCCTTCGCCACAGCTTCCTTCAGAACCTGGGAGCCAGCGAGCTTGAAGGCCATTTCAGAGGAGTCGACGTCGTGGTACGCGCCGTCCTCGAGGGTCGCCTTAATGTTCACCAGCGGGAAGCCGGCCAGGAAGCCGTACTGCATCGCGTCCTGGATACCCGCGTCAACCGACGGGATGTACTCCTTCGGCACGCGGCCACCGGTGACGGCGTTCTCGAACTTGTAGGTTGCGGACTCGCCCTCCTCCAGCTCCGACGGCTCCGGGTTGTACGGCTCGATGGTGACGATGACCTTCGCGAACTGGCCGGAACCACCGGTCTGCTTCTTGTGGGTGTAGTCGAGGCTCTCGACCTTCTTGCGAATGGTCTCGCGGTACGCAACCTGCGGGGAACCGATGTTCGCCTCAACCTTGAACTCACGCTTCATGCGGTCCACGAGCACGTCGAGGTGCAGCTCGCCCATGCCGCCGATAACGGTCTGGCCGGTCTCCTCGTCGAGCTTGACGGTGAAGGTCGGGTCCTCTTCGGCGAGCTTCTGGATAGCGGTGCCCAGCTTCTCCTGGTCAGCCTTGGTCTTCGGCTCGATGGCCACCTGGATAACCGGGTCCGGGAAGTCCATGGACTCGAGGATGATCGGGTGATCCGGGTTGCACAGGGTGTCACCCGTGGTGGTCTCCTTCAAACCGATGAACGCGTAGATGTTGCCGGCGTCAGCGTGCTCAACCGGGTTCTCCTTGTTCGCGTGCATCTGGAAGAGCTTGCCCACGCGCTCTTTCTTGCTCTTGGTGGAGTTGAGCATCTGCTCGCCCGGGATAGCCTGGCCGGAGTAGACGCGCACGTAGGTGAGCTTGCCGAAGAACGGGTGCACAGCGATCTTGAACGCCAGTGCGGAGAACGGCTCCTCAACAGACGGCTTGCGGGTGAGCTCCTCGCTGCCGTCCACAGAGGTGCCGTGCACCTCGCCGATGTCCAGCGGGCTCGGCAGGTAGTCAACGACAGCGTTCAGGATCGGCTCGATGCCCTTGTTGCGGTACGCGGTGCCGCAGAAGACCGGGTAGACCTCGGAGTTAACCGTCATCTTGCGGATGGCAGCCTTGATCTCCTCGACGGTGAGCTCCTCGCCGCCGAAGTACTTCTCCATGAGCTCCTCATCGGACTCGGCGACGGTCTCGAGCAGCTTCTCGCGGTACTCCTCAGCCTGCTCCTGAAGCTCAGCCGGGATCTCCTGGATCTGCGGCGGGGTACCGGTCTCAACCTTGCCCGGCCACAGGTACGCCTTCATCTCGACGAGGTCGACGACGCCGTCGAAGTTGTCCTCTGCGCCAATCGGGATCTGCATAACCAACGGCTTCGCGCCGAGACGGTCGACGATGGTGCCGACGGTGTAGAAGAAGTCCGCGCCGAGCTTATCCATCTTGTTGACGAAGCAGATACGCGGAACGTCGTACTTCGCAGCCTGACGCCACACCTGCTCGGACTGCGGCTCAACGCCTTCCTTACCGTCAAAGACGGCGACAGCGCCATCGAGCACGCGGAGGGAGCGCTCCACCTCAACGGTGAAGTCCACGTGGCCCGGGGTGTCGATGATGTTGATCTGGTTGTTGTTCCAGAAGCAGGTCACCGCGGCGGACGTAATGGTGATGCCGCGCTCCTTTTCCTGCTCCATCCAGTCGGTGGTTGCGCCACCGTCGTGGGTCTCGCCAACCTTGCGGTTGATACCCGTGTAGAACAGGATGCGCTCGGTGGTGGTCGTCTTACCAGCATCGATGTGGGCCATGATGCCGATGTTGCGAACCTTGTTCAGGTCCTTAAGCACTTCTTGTGCCACGTTTATTACCCCAACTTGTTAGTTGTCGACACCGCCGCGCCGCGATACTTCTGCGACGCCGAAGCGTCTATAGCGGATATTTTCCTTGTTCGATTATTCCATTACTTCGCGAAAGTAGCACTGGGAGACCCCCGCTTACGCGCCACATAGCAACGACCCGGTGACAATCATCGATATTTCGACCACGGCATAAGCCGCGGGCTGATTGTCCACCGGGTCGGTGCGCATTGACGCAATTGCGAAAATGGCTCTACTACTACCAGCGGTAGTGCGCGAAGGCGCGGTTGGCCTCCGCCATCTTGTGGGTGTCCTCGCGGCGCTTCACCGATGCGCCGAGACCGTTGGACGCATCCAGAATCTCGTTGGCGAGACGCTCGGTCATGGAGTTCTCGCGACGCTGGCGGGTGAAGGTGACCATCCAGCGCAGAGCCAGCGTGTTGGAGCGGCCCGGCTCAACTTTGACCGGAACCTGGTAGGTGGCGCCACCGACGCGGCGGGAGCGGACCTCGAGATCCGGGCGGATGTTGCCCAGAGCCTTCTCCAGGGTGCCGACCGGGTCAGTACCGGTCTTCTCGCGGCACATCTCGAGTGCGCCGTAGACGATGCGCTCTGCCGTGGACTTCTTGCCGTCGATGAGGACCTTGTTCACCAGCTGGGTGACCAGCTCGGAGTTGTAAACCGGATCCTTGACTACGGGACGCTCAGGTGCTTTTTGCTTACGCATTGTTTACTTATCCCTTCTTCGCGCCGTAACGGGAGCGAGCCTGCTTGCGGTCCTTGACACCCTGGGTATCCAGTGCGCCGCGGATGATCTTGTAACGCACACCCGGCAGGTCCTTCACACGACCACCGCGCACGAGCACCATGGAGTGCTCCTGCAGGTTGTGGCCCTCGCCCGGGATGTAAGCGGAAACCTCAACACCGGAGGTCAGGCGCACACGGGCGACCTTACGCAGCGCGGAGTTCGGCTTCTTCGGGGTGGTGGTGTACACACGGGTGCACACGCCGCGGCGCTGCGGGGAGCCCTTGAGGGCGGCCGTAGCAACCTCGGTCTTCTTGTCCTTGCGGCCCTTGCGGACCAGCTGCTGAATAGTAGGCATTCACGCTCTTTCGTGGTTACGCGACCGCCCAAGCTTGGCTATACATGCAAAAATAGGGGCTCTTTTCCGGGGCCCTGCCGTTTTGCATGAACTACCGTGTGAGCGGGTCGCATGGAGTTCAATAACTTCCACTCCGCGGGTATTCGCGGGGGAAACCTCGATAAAGGTACACCACGTGGCGCAAAGAGCACAAGTTGCTTATCGACGCCCACCCCAGCCCAACTGGCCTGCGGCGCCGGCCTCGACAACCTGCTCCTTCGACCAGGTCCACGGCAGGTAGTTGTCCACCAGGGATTGGGAGGACGCCGCGAACATCACCGCCACCGCTATGGGGGCCGTCGCCCACCAGGTCCATCTCATAGGTCGATCCCTTGTGGCACCGGGGAGTTTGTCCAGCGGTATTTCAAAGACCATCGTGCACTCGGTGCGGACGCCTGGGTAGGTCACCTCGCACGCACGAAGCCCAGGATCGACTGAATCGAACAGGGTGCCGTCTTCCGCCTGGATTCGCCCGCGGAGCACCGTGGTGGCCTCCGGGGTGAATCCGAAATTCATCTGCACTCAGCTCGCGTGCGAGGGCACACCGTTGAGCTTTTCGGACACAGTCACGCGAGCGCTGTCGAATGTGCCCAGTTTCGGGGCAGCGCTGCCGTATTCGTACGGCGCGTACACCAGGTCCTCGGCCTTCGGCAGCTGGCCGCGGATGAACACTCCCAAGCTGATGAGGGCGAGGGAGGCTGCGACAGCGGCAACGCGGCGGCTTGGAGCGCTCATTTGAGGGTCACCTCCGCAGTGCGTTCGCCGAGAAGCCAGCGCATCTCCGGCACCTCGGCGAACATGTAACCTTCCGGCTCGGCCTCCTCGAATCCGCCGCTTATACCCGTCACACCGACGAGGGCGAGCAGCGCCGCAATAGTCGCGCTTGGGCGACTTTCCGCTCACGCCTGGATATTAAGCCTGAGCACGGCGTCTGTGCGCGGGCTCCGGTTAATCTGGGCTCATGACCACACCGAATGCTCCCCGCAAGCGGGCCAGCAACACCGAGCGTGAGCGCATTTCGCAATTGCTTGACGACGCCCACGTCGACGGCCAGCTCAGCCTCACCGAATTCGACGACCGCACCAAGGCACTGTGGGCCGCCACCTACGCCGACGAACTGCCTGCGTTAGTTGCGGACCTCACCCCCGTGGAACACGGCAGCGGGACCCTCGAGCCCATCAGCTCCCAGCCCGGCGGCTCCGCCCTCTCCTTTTCCATCATGGGCGAGTCCGTGAAGAAGGGACGTTGGCACGTCGCCCCGACACACACCTCCATCACAGTCATGGGAGGCAACGACCTCGACCTCAGGAACGCGACACTGTCCGCACACGAAACGGTGATTAACGCGTTTGCGGTGATGGGCGGCATCGACATCATCGTCCCCGACGACGTCCGGGTGATCGACGACGGCATCGGTGTCTTGGGCGGCTTTGAGCGTCGCGACGACCCCTCGTCCAGCACCTCTCACGATCACCTGCCCAGCGACGCGCCGGTGGTTCGAGTCCGCGGCCTGGCGCTTATGGGCGGCGTCGACATCATCCGCGCGGCACGCGACGCCCACATCAGCTAGCGCTGAACCGCTAGTGCTGAGCCGGGGCAGCCCGTCGGATGAGTGCGCGGATGTGGTTGGAGGTGTCGTCGTCAAGCGAAAGCACTGCGTAGCTCGTGGGCCACATGGAGCCGTCGTCGAGCTGCGCGGCGGCGAGCGCGCGGTCCTCCTCCGGCATCGCGTCGATCAACTCTTGTGGGAAACACGTCGCCCCGCCGTCTCCGTTTTGCCAACGCCCTTAGGTCCGTCTAACGCCACCGCGGCCACATGGGGAAGGAGCTCGTCGAGTTCGGCGTCGACGGTGCGGTCTAAATAGGTCATGAGCTGCATCGTAACACCACTAATCGACCATTTGCAGACGTCCTACTCGTCCATTTGCAGGCGTCCTACTCGTCCATTTGCAGACGCCGTACCAAGTTGGGGCCGGGGTCCGTCGAAAAGCAAAAAGCCCGGCCCCGAAACCGGGACCGGGCCAGCAGACCTAGCTAGATGCCAGAAGTGCTAGGCCGCCTTAGATCTGGTCGAAACCGTACTCGTCCAGCGGGACGGAGGCGCCGGTGAACTCGCCGTAGCCTTCGTCGCCGTAGATGGAGTCGCCGAAGCTCGGAATCGAGTACGCCGCAGAGCGGGCCGCCTCGGTCGGCTTGACCTGAATGTTGCGGTAGCGGGAGATGCCGGTACCAGCCGGGATCAACTTACCGATGATCACGTTCTCCTTCAGGCCGATCAGCTTGTCGGAGCGCTTGTTGATCGCGGCATCGGTCAGCACGCGGGTGGTCTCCTGGAAGGAGGCCGCCGACAGCCAGGACTCGGTTGCCAGGGAGGCCTTGGTGATACCCATGATCTCGGAGCGCATCTCCGCCGGCTCGCCGCCGTCGGCAACCGCTGCCGCGTTGACCTGGCGTGCCTCGGAGAGGTCCACCAGAGTACCCGGCAGGAACTCGGTGGTACCCGAGTCGATGACGGTGCCGCGGCGCAGCATCTGGCGGATGATGATCTCGATGTGCTTGTCGTGAATCGACACACCCTGGGTGCGGTACACGGCCTGCACCTCGTTGATCAGGTGCTTCTCCACACCGCGGCGGCCGAGCACCTCGAGCACGTCGTGCGGGTCGGCGGCGCCGCGCATAAGGCGCTCGCCAACCTCAACGTGGTCGCCCTCGCGCAGGGTGCGCTCGATGTAGGCGTCCGGGTTGGACTCCATCGGGCGGCGCACCTGGGCCAGGCCCTGGCGCTTCGACAGCTTCTCGTAGACCACGTCGTCCGAGTCGTCGTCCGGGTGGATCGTCAGCGTCCAGAAGTTGCCCTCGTCCTCCAGTGTGACCGTGCCGGCCACGGAGGCGATCGGGGCGCGGTTCTTCGGCACGCGGGCCTCGAACAGCTCCTGGACACGCGGCAGACCACCGGTAATGTCGCCGCCGACACCACCCTGGTGGAAGGTACGCATGGTCAGCTGGGTACCCGGCTCACCAATGGACTGCGCCGCGACGATGCCGACAGCCTCGCCGATGTCCACCAGCTGGCCAGACGCCATGGACTTGCCGTAGCACTTCGCGCACACGCCGGTCGGGGTCTGGCAGGTCAGCACGGAGCGGACCTTTGCCTCGGTAACGCCGGCCGCGACGAGCGCGTCGATGCGCTCCTCGGACAGTTCGGTGCCGGCCTCGAGAATGACGTTGCCGTCTGCGTCCTTCGCGTCCGCCGCGAGCACGCGGCCGGACACGGAGGTCTCGACCAGGTCGTGGCGGTGGAAGGAGCCAGCGGTCTCCTCGGCCACCGGCACCTTGACACCCTGGTGGGTGCCGCAGTCGTCCTCGCGGACGATGACGTCCTGCGCCACGTCGACCAGACGACGCGTCAGGTAACCGGAGTCTGCGGTACGAAGCGCGGTATCGGCCAGGCCCTTACGGGAACCGTGGGAGTTGTTGAAGTACTCCATCACGCTCAGACCCTCACGGAAGGAGGTCTTGATCGGGCGGGTAATGTACTCGCCGCGCGAGTTCACAACCATGCCCTTCATACCGGCCAGGGTCCAGATCTGGCGCATGTTACCGGCAGCACCGGACTTCACGATCATCGGAATCGGGTTGTCGTCCGGGTAGAGATCCTCCACAGCCTGACCCACCTTGTTGGTGGCGTCCTGCCACAGCTCGACCAGGCGGTCGTAGCGGTTCTCCTCCGTCAGCGCGCCCTTCTCCCAGAACTTGCGCTCGATCTCCTCGGCCTCGCGCTCGTACTCCTCGAGCACCTCTACCTTGTTCGGAAGCACCAGCACGTCTGACATGGAGATGGTCACGCCGGAGCGGGTCGCCCAGTAGAAACCGGCGTCCTTCATCTTGTCCAGCACCTGGGCAACGGTGATCATCGGGTACTTCTCAACCATGGACTGGATGATGTCGCCGAGCAGCACCTTGCCGGAACCGCCGCCCTTGCGCACCATCGCGCCTTCCTGGTACGGGAAGTTGAACGGCAGAAGCTCGTTGAACATGATGCGGCCGAGCGTGGTGTCCATCATCCAGGCCTGGCCCTTGGTCCAGCCCTCCGGGAACTGCTCCTGCTCGATCTCCGGGGTCGGGCGCAGGTGGTCGATGCGCACCTTGATCGGAGCCTGCAGGCCGAGCACGCCGCGGTCGTAGGCCATGATGGCCTCGCGGTAGGAGGAGTAAACGCCCTGCTCCGGACCGTTCTCGTCGGCCGGGGCGTACGCGCCCTCGCCGCCGATCTCCTGCGGGCCCTTCACCATGGTGAGGAAGTACAGGCCGGTGACCATGTCCAGGCGCGGCATTGCCAGCGGCTTGCCCGACGCCGGAGACAGAATGTTGTTCGAGGACAGCATGAGGATGCGGGCCTCGGCCTGCGCCTCTGCAGACAGCGGCAGGTGAACTGCCATCTGGTCGCCGTCGAAGTCGGCGTTGAAGGCCTCGCAGGCCAGCGGGTGCAGCTGGATAGCCTTACCCTCGACCAACTTCGGCTCGAACGCCTGGATGCCGAGGCGGTGCAGCGTCGGTGCGCGGTTGAGCAGCACCGGGTGCTCCGCAATCGCCTCTTCGAGCACGTCCCACACCTCAGGGTGCTGGCGCTCCACCTTACGCTTCGCGCTCTTGATGTTCTGCGCGTAGTCGTTGTCAACCAAGCGCTTCATCACGAACGGCTTGAACAGCTCGAGCGCCATCAGCTTCGGCAGACCGCACTCGTGCAGCTTGAGCTGCGGACCGACAATAATCACGGAACGGCCAGAGTAATCCACGCGCTTACCCAGCAGGTTCTGGCGGAAGCGGCCCTGCTTGCCCTTGAGCAGGTCGGACAGGGACTTCAGCGGGCGGCTGCCCGGGCCGGTGACCGGACGGCCTCGGCGGCCGTTGTCGAACAGCGCGTCCACAGACTCCTGCAGCATGCGCTTCTCGTTGTTCACGATGATCTCGGGCGCGCCGAGGTCGATCATGCGCTTCAGGCGGTTGTTGCGGTTGATCACGCGGCGGTACAGGTCGTTCAGGTCCGACGTGGCGAAGCGGCCGCCGTCGAGCTGCACCATCGGGCGCAGCTCCGGCGGGATCACCGGGATCGCGTCGAGGATCATGCCGGCCGGGTCGTTGCCGGAGCGCTGGAACGCAGCGACAACCTTCAGGCGCTTCAGGGCGCGGATCTTCTTCTGGCCCTTGCCCTCGGCGATGATGCCGCGCAGCTCCTCGGCCTCAGCGTCGAGATCGAAGTTGCGGATCAGGGTCTGGATAGCCTCGGCGCCCATGCCGCCGGTGAAGTAGTCCTCGTAGCGGTCGACGAGCTCCTCGTACAGGTTCTCGTCGATAACCATCTGCTTCGGGGCGAGCTTGGTGAAGGTGGTCCAGATTTCGTCCAGACGCTCCACCTCGCGCTCGCCGGCCTCGCGGATGTGAGTCATCTCCTTGTCCGCGGCGTTCTGCACCTTCTTGCGGGCAGCAGCGGTCGCGCCGGCGGCCTCGAGCTCAGCGAGGTCCTCCTCCAGCTTCTGCGCGCGCTCCGCGATCTCCGCGTTGGCGTCCGCCTCAACTTCCTTCTTCTCCATGAGCATCTCTGCTTCCAGGGTGGAGAGGTCGTTGTGGCGGGCCTCATCATCCACGGAGGTGATGATGTTGGCTGCGAAGTAGATAATGCGCTCGAGGTCCTTCGGCGCCAAGTCAAGCAGGTAACCCAAGCGCGACGGCACGCCCTTGAAGTACCAGATGTGGGTAACCGGAGCGGCCAGCTCAATGTGGCCCATGCGCTCGCGGCGCACCTTGGACTTGGTCACCTCGACGCCGCAGCGCTCGCAGATGATGCCCTTGTAACGCACGCGCTTGTACTTGCCGCAGGCGCACTCCCAGTCGCGGGTCGGGCCGAAAATGCGCTCGCAGAACAGGCCGTCCTTCTCCGGCTTCAAGGTGCGGTAGTTAATGGTCTCCGGCTTCTTAACCTCGCCGTGGGACCAGCGACGGATGTCGTCGGCGGTGGCCAGGCCGATGCGAAGCTCGTCGAAGAGGTTTACGTCAAACACGTAATGGTTCCTTATCTTCTTGGTGGTTGCTGTTCGTTCACGGGTGCGTCGGCAAGCAGCTGCTTATCGACGCCCCCTTGTCCTAGCCCTATGCCGTATCCGCAGCCGCGCCCTCGTCGCGGGACAGGTTAATGCCCAGCGAGGAACCGGCCTGGTCGAACTCGTCATCGTCGCCGTCGAGCTCCATCGGCGTGCCGTCGGTGGAGAGCACCTCCACGTTCAGGCACAGCGACTGCAGCTCCTTGAGCAACACCTTGAACGACTCCGGGATGCCCGGATCCGGGATGTTGTCGCCCTTCACAATGGCCTCGTACACCTTCACGCGGCCGACCACGTCGTCCGACTTAATGGTGAGCAGCTCCTGCAGGGTGTAGGCGGCGCCGTACGCCTGCATTGCCCACACCTCCATCTCGCCGAAACGCTGGCCGCCGAACTGGGCCTTACCGCCCAGCGGCTGCTGCGTAATCATGGAGTACGGGCCAGTGGAGCGGGCGTGGATCTTCTCGTCCACCAGGTGGTGCAGCTTCAGCATGTACATGTAACCGACCGAGATCGGGTACTTGTACGGCTCGCCGGAGCGGCCGTCGAACAGCATCGTCTTGCCGTTCTCGTCCACCATCACTTCGCCGTCGCGGTTCGGCTTGGTGTTAGCCAAAAGGCCCGCGATCTCGTCGTTGGTCGCGCCGTCGAACACCGGGGTGGCCGTCAGCGAGTCAGCCGGCACGTCGTAGAGGTGCTCCGGCAGGGTCTCGAGCAGCTTGGCGTTCTTCGGGTCGTCCGGGTTCACGGTCCAGCCAGCCTTGGCCAGCCAGCCCAGGTGCACCTCGAGGACCTGGCCGATGTTCATACGGCGCGGCACACCGTGGGTGTTCAGAATGATGTCCACCGGGGTGCCGTCCGCCATGAACGGCATGTCCTCCTGCGGGAGAATCTTGCCCACAACACCCTTGTTGCCGTGGCGGCCGGCCATCTTGTCGCCGTCCTGGATCTTGCGCTTCTGCGCGACGTAAACGCGGATCATCTCGTTGACGCCCGGGCTCAAATCGTCGTCGTCCTCGCGGGAGAAGCGGCGCACCGCGATGACCTTGCCGGTCTCACCGTGCGGCACCTTCAGGGAGGTGTCGCGCACCTCGCGGGCCTTCTCGCCGAAGATGGCGCGCAGCAGGCGCTCCTCCGGGGTCAGCTCGGTCTCGCCCTTCGGGGTGACCTTGCCCACGAGGATGTCGCCGTCGCGCACGTCCGCGCCGATGCGGATGATGCCGCGCTCGTCGAGGTCCTTGAGCACCTCCTCAGAGACGTTCGGAATCTCGCGGGTGATCTCCTCGGCGCCCAGCTTGGTGTCGCGGGCGTCGATCTCGTGCTCCTCGATGTGCACGGAGGTGAGGATATCCTCCTCCACCACGCGCTGGTTGAGGATGATCGCGTCCTCGTAGTTGTGGCCTTCCCACGGCATGAACGCAACGAGCAGGTTGCGGCCGAGCGCCATCTCGCCGTTCTTCGTGCCCGGACCGTCAGCGATAACCTGGCCGGCCTCAACACGCTCGCCCTGGCTCACGATCGGGGTCTGGTTGTAGCAGGTGCCCTGGTTCGTGCGCTCGAAGGTGCGCAGCATGTAGGTCTCGTGCGTGCCGTCGTCGGCGGCAACGGTGATGAAGTCGCCGGTGACGTTCTCGATCACGCCGCCCTTGCTGGTAATCACGGTGTCGCCCGCGTCGTACGCGGCGCGCTGCTCCATACCGGTGGCGACGTAGGCGGCCTCAGCACGCAGCAGCGGCACAGCCTGCTTCTGCATGTTCGCGCCCATGAGCGCGCGGTTCGCGTCGTCGTGCTCGAGGAACGGAATCATCGCCGTTGCCACGGACACCATCTGGCGCGGGGAAATGTCGAGGTAGTCGACGCCCTTGGGGCCGACAACACCGATGTCGCCGTCCTTCAGGCGGACCTCGATGCGCTCGCCGGTGAGGTTGTTGTCCTTGTCCATCGGCGTCGCCGCCTGCGCGATGGCGTAACGGTCTTCTTCGTCCGCGGTGAGGTAGTCGATCTGGTCGGTAAGCTGACCGTCGACGACCTTCTGGTACGGAGTCTCGATGAAGCCGAACGGGTTGACGCGGGCGTAGGAGGCCAGCGCGCCAATCAGACCAATGTTCGGGCCCTCAGGGGTCTCGATCGGGCACATGCGGCCGTAGTGCGACGGGTGCACGTCGCGAACCTCGATACCGGCGCGCTCACGGGACAGACCACCCGGGCCGAGCGCGGAGAGGCGGCGCTTGTGGGTCAGGCCAGACAGGGAGTTGTTCTGGTCCATAAACTGGGACAGCTGCGAGGTGCCGAAGAACTCGCGGATCGCCGCGGAAACCGGGCGCACGTTGATCAGTGACGTCGGGGTGATCGACTCCGCGTCCTGGGTGGTCATGCGCTCGCGCACAACGCGCTCCATGCGGGAAAGGCCCACGCGGACCTGGTTCTGGACCAGCTCGCCGACGGTGCGCAGGCGGCGGTTGCCGAAGTGGTCGATGTCGTCCGTGTTAATCGGGATCATCTCGCCGTTCGGCGCCTTCATCTCGTTCTCGCCTGCGTGCAGGCGGACGAGGTACTCGAGCGTGGTGGCGATGTCTTCCTCGGTGAGCGTCATCAGACCCTCGTGGTCGCCGCCGAGGCCCAGCTTGCGGTTGACCTTGTAGCGGCCGACGCGCGCGAGGTCGTAGCGCTTCGGCTTGAAGAAGGCGTTCTCCAGCAAGGACTGCGCGAGGTCGCGCGTCGGCTGCTCGCCCGGGCGCTGCTTGCGGTAGATCTCCAGCAGCGCCTCGTCGGTGTTGGCGACACCGTCGGATTCCAGGGTGGCCATCATGATCTCGGAGAAGCCGAAGCGCTCCGTGATCTGCTCGGTGGTCCAGCCGAGCGCCTTCAACAGCACCGTCACCGGCTGGCGGCGCTTGCGGTCGATGCGCACGCCGACGGTGTCGCGCTTGTCCACGTCGAACTCCAGCCACGCACCGCGCGACGGGATGACCTTCACCGAGTGCAGCGGACGCTCGGTGGACTTGTCAATCGTCTCGTCGAAGTAGACGCCCGGGGAACGCACCAGCTGGGAGACGACGACACGCTCGGTGCCGTTGACGATGAACGTGCCCTTGTCCGTCATCAGCGGGAAGTCTCCGATGAAGACGGTCTGGGACTTGATCTCCTGCGTGTCGTTGTTGATGAACTCCGCCGTCACGTACAGCGGTGCGGAGTAGTTGATGTCCTTGTCCTTCGCCTCTTCGATCGTGTACTTCACGTCTTCGAAGCGCGGCTCCGACAGGCTCAGGCTCATGTTGCCCGAGTAGTCCTGGATCGGGGAGATCTCCTCGAGAATGTCCTCGAGGCCGCTGGTCACCTTCGCGGTCTCGCCGCGGAGTTCCTGCTCGCGTTCGCGCCACTCCGGCGTGCCGACGAGCCACGCGAAGGAATCAAGCTGCACATCGAGAAGGCCCGGGACGGTGATGGGCTCTGCAATTTTCGCGAACGAGTAGCGTTCGGGTGCCCCGGGGATTTCAGCCATATTCATGGTCTGGTCTGAGACTGCCAAGTTGGGTCCTTCCAGCACCTTGGGCGGAGGCCGCAGCAATCTGCTCTGGCATACAGGTTGGCGACGTTTCCGCTGGTTAAGTTAGCATTTGGTCTGCTTCGGAAGACCCGCCCCAGAGATAGCAAAATCACCTTGTCAAATCGGTTTTCCCAAACCGCTCGAGCAAGGTTTGCGCGCACACTGGAGACGGCTTCCAGCGCAAAGAGACAGCCTATACTACACAGGCGCGCTTGTAAAGCACTCAGCCGGCAGCCTACCACCACTACCGGCGCGCGCGGGAAAACCGCACCGCAAGAAATGCGCCGAGGGCGGTCAGCAGCGCACCGAGGGCGGCGACGATGCGCGCGATCGTATGTGCGCGCGACGCGGGCGCGACACCCGAAACGGCCTGGACGAGCTCGGTGACCTGCGCCGTGTCCATCTCCGCGTCGTACATCACAATGTTCTCGATGCCGCGGCCGGCTGCGTCGCCGTAAAAGTCGTCGACCTTCTCGTTGATGCCGACCACGAGGCCGGAAATGCGGTCCACGAGCAGCTCGCGCTCGGCGGAGTGGAAGTAGAAGGCGCGCTGCGGCTCGCCCTCCGGGCCTGGGAGGTAGGTGGTGTTTCGCGCGTCGGCGTAGAGCTGGGCGACGTTCACCGGCGCGATGACCTGGCGGAAGCGGTACACGGTGCGGCCCGCGATCTCCTCCTCGCCCACGAATTCCGCCGGTGCCGAGGTGCGAAGGGTGGGGTCGAACACGTCGTAGGCGCGCTGTTCTACGTTTGCGGGGAAGGTGAGCCACGGGGCGTCGATAAGCACCTGCTCCGCGGGCATACCCATAACAAGCTGCACCTCCGCCGGGTCGCGCACCTCGGCGGTCTCGCGGTCGAGGGCGAACGACCAGGTGGATGCGGTGATCAAGTTATCGAAGTCGGTGCCGGCCTTGCCTGCGCGCAGCGTGTCGCCGACGCGCACGGCGGCGGTGTCCTCGTCGGAGGGGTTGCGGATTTCCATGTGCAGCTGGCGCGTGACCGGCGCGGGCTGGCCCTGACGTTTGCCGTTGTCGTCCGTCAGGGTCCAGGTGGCCTCGCCGAGGGAGAGGGGCAGGCGTGCGTTGGCCAGAAGCAACCTCGGAGCAACGAGCCCGCCGACCAGCAGCGCAACGCCGAGGCCGACGAGCAGTGCCTGAAAAGCGCGGGAACGGTGCATGGTGCGCTACCTTACCGCAGGATATCGCGGCCCCACTTCAGCGCGGCGGCCAAGGAGTCGGCGAAAACGTCCCGAGGCAGGTCGTTGGCCATCAGGTTCATGCGGCGGGTGCGCGTGACGTTGCGCGGCTCTGTGTACTTCGTCATGCCGTGCT
Source organism: Corynebacterium sp. Marseille-Q4381 (assembly GCF_036881695.1). Lineage (NCBI taxonomy): Bacteria > Bacillati > Actinomycetota > Actinomycetes > Mycobacteriales > Corynebacteriaceae > Corynebacterium > Corynebacterium sp. Marseille-Q4381. The sequence continues at coordinate 268,857 of NZ_JBAJNR010000002.1, forward strand.
CCCCGTGCCGGCGGCCCGCGCCAGACTGCTTGAACCCGCCCATCGGCGCGTCCATCGCGCTCCACGCTGGCGCGTACCCCTCGTTGATGTTCACCGTTCCGCTCTCAAGCTGGGATGCTAATCGACGCCCCGTCATCCTCCCCGCCCACACCGACGCGTTGAGCCCGTACTCCGAGTCGTTCGCCTTCGTCACCGCCTCGTCGAGGGAGTCGACGACCTCGATGTAGACCACCGGCCCGAAGACCTCCTCGGTGTAGAGGTCAGCGTCGGTGGGCACGTTCGTGAGCACCGTCGGCTCGAAGAACGCCGGGCCGATGCGGTGGCCACCGGTCAGCGCTGTGGCACCCTTGGCAAGCGCGTCGCTAACAAACGCCTCGATCTTGTCGGTGTGCGCCTCCGAGATCTGCGCACCCATGTCGATGTCCCAATCCTTGCCCGCCCCCACCGTCATCTGATCCACGCGGTCGACGAACCGCGGGATGAACTCGCCGGCTATGTCCCTGTGCACGTACATCCGCTCGATGGAGATGCACAGCTGGCCCGAGTTGGCGAAGCAGGCAAGCCACGCGCCCTCGACCGCGCGATCGAGCGGCGCGTCCGGGGCGATGATCATGGGGTTCTTCCCGCCGAGCTCCATCGAGTAGTCGATCAGCCGCTCTGCCGCCTGTTGGGCCAGCTCTTTTCCGGTCTTGGTCGAGCCGGTGAACATGAGGAAGTCGCAGCGCTTAATGATCGCCTGCCCCACCTCGCTCCCCGGCCCGGTGACCACCTGGAACAGGTCCCTCGGCAGGCCCGCTTTGTAGAGGAGCTCGGCACCCTTCAACGCGGACAACGGAGTCTGCGAGTCCGGCTTGAGCACCACCGCGTTGCCGGCGAGCAGGGCCGGGATCGCGTCGCTGATCGCGAGCGCAAGCGGGTAGTTGAACGGCGCAATGATCCCCACCACGCCCTTCGGCGGGCGCTGCTCGTGCGTCACGGTTAAGAAGGGCATTGGCACTTGCCGACGCCTCGTTCTCACATACCCGCGCCCATGATGTGCGTAATACCGACTGGTCAACGCTACATCCATCACTTCCTCGAGCGCACTCAGGCGGTTCTTGCCGTTCTCGTCTTGGATCTGGTCCATCAACTCATCCCGGTTGTCGATGACCAGGTTGTGGAACCGCAACATGATCCTCTTGCGGTGGCGATAGCTCGTCTGCGCCCACGCCTCCTGCGCGCGCCGCGCTTTGGTGAACGCCCGCTCGACGTCGTCTTCGGTCTGTTTCGGGACCCGGCCGATCACCTCGCCGGTGGCGGGGTTGGTGACGTCGATGTGCTGCGTTCGTTTCATGCCGCCCAGCCTAGGCGGTGCGTGGGCGGCGCCGCGGTGGCGCTTTGGTGGCGCTCGGGCGGCGCCGTGGCGGTGATAGCGGGTAACTCGGTCAGCGGTGGAACGCGACCTGCGGAAATGCAGATTGCGGCTGGAGTTACCCGCTATCACCGAGAGCCGGCCGCAGCCAAGGACAACGAACCTGTGGATAACTCGCGCCGCCCGAGCCCGAGTTATCCACAGTTCCAGCAACCGCCGTTCCCCTCTGTCGTTTCATCTGCCATCATCCCGGGTATGGATCGGGGGAAACAGGACGAACTTGTCGGAATGCTGTTGAAGCTGCGGCGCGATGGCACGGCTGTCGACGGCTCGGGGGCCGCGGGGTCCGGCACCGTGGTGCTCGGCCTATCCACGAAATACGGTGTCGCCTACCACGACTTCGCTGGCCTGCGCTCGTACGAGCGGAAGTGGCTGTGCTGCCTCGCCGTCGCGAAGTCAATGCGGAAAGCGGCGTTGGCGGGCAGATCCGCCGCCCGGATCCACGGCATGTGGGTGATCGGGGACCAAACTGGGGCTGCGGAAAGGGTGGAGTTGGTGTTGGGGGCGGGGAGGGTGCCGTCGAAAAGCCAATGGCCCAAGGGGTGTACCTATCTCGAGCAGCGCGGAAGGAAACCGACGATCGTGGAGCATGCGACGGTGCGCGTGACGGATCCGCTGTCGACCGCGTTCGATATTGCGCTGCACCACGGGTTCCGCGAGGGGCTGGTCGCCATGGATTGGATCTTGCACCACCACACGACGCGTGAGGTCGTCGAGGCGGAACTGGAGAGATTCGGGCCGACGCGCAACATCGACACGCTGCGGAAGGTTGTCCAGCACGCCATCCCGAACTCGATGTCGCCGTACGAGTCGTACGCCAGGGCATTGCTTATCGACGCCAACATGGACGGTTGGGTCGCCAACGCCAAGGTCGGCGAGTTCTTCATCGACCTGCTGCGCCGCCGCCTCGGCATCGAAATCGATGGCGGCGTGAAGTACGACGGCGAGACCTACAAACCGCTGGATGAAACGCTGCTTGCTGAGCGGAACAGGGAGAAGAAGATCCAGAACAAGGGCATTATCCTCTATCGCGTTTCCCCGGAGGTACTGCTGCGTCGCGAGGAGGAGTTCCTCGCCGAGGTGGAGCGCCTGCAGGTGATTGCCGACGCGATGGGGCCGCTCCCGCCGGATATCTAGCGTCGTAGGCGCGGCCCCTGGCTCCCCCGCCGCGAGTTGATAGCGGGTAACTCGGTCAGCGGCGGAACGCGACCTGCGGAAATGCAGATCGCGGCCGGAGTTACCCGCTATCACCGCACACTGGGCACTACCCCCGGCAACGCAAAACCCCGGCAACGCAAAACCCCGGCCCCGCACCGTATCTAGGTGCAGGAACCGGGGTGAGTGGTCGCGGGGTGATATCACCCCTAGGCGACTACTTGAGGGTGACGGTAGCGCCAGCCTCTTCCAGCTTGGTCTTGGCAGCCTCTGCGTCGTCCTTGTTTGCGCCCTCGAGGATGGCCTTCGGAGCACCCTCGACCATTTCCTTGGCGTCCTTCAGGCCGAGGCCCGGAACCAGCTCGCGGACAACCTTGATCACGCCGATCTTCTTGTCGCCAGCGGACTCGAGCACGACGTCGAACTCGTCCTTCTCCTCAGCAGCCGGAGCGTCGCCGCCCGCAGCACCCGGAGCAGCTGCAACTGCAACCGGAGCAGCAGCGGTCACGTCGAAGACCTCCTCGAATTCCTTCAGGAACTCGGAGAGCTCGATGAGGGTCATTTCCTTGAACTGCTCAATGAGCTCGTCCTTGGTGAGCTTAGCCATTGTGGCTTCCTTTCTTTGACCTCGTGTGAGGTCGTTTCATGGGGTGTGTAGTTGTTGGTGGACGTTTGCGGTTTACGCCGCGTCGTCCTGCTTGTCCTGCAGTGCGGCAACAAGTCGTGCCGTCTTGG